>NZ_AQOK01000436.1:0-3007 GCF_000364645.1 Xanthomonas sp. SHU 308
GTGGAACTCGCCTTCCATGCGCGCGGTGAGGTCGCCTGCGGCGATGGCCTGCAGCAACGCCGACAGCTTGCCGAGGTTGCGGTCGCTGACCTCCATCATCGCGTTGAGGTCCTGCACCATCAGCCGGAAGTCGTGCTGGAAGTGCGCCGCATCGCCGCGGGCGCTGAAGTCGCCGGCCGCGGCGGCGGCGGCCAGACGCTTGATCTCGGTGTTGATCGCCAGCAGGCTGGCCTTGGCCGCGTCCATCGATTCGTGCAGCACCGCGCGGCTGCCGGGCAGGCGGCGGGCGTCGCGGCGCAGGTCGCCATTGGCGTATTCGTTGAGCACGCCGATGGCGTCGACGATGGCGTCCAGGTGCTCGAACATCATGGTGTTGATGCCCTTGCTCAGCTCGCCGTAGACGCCGGGGAAGTCCTGCGGCATGCGGTGGGACATGTCTTTGTCGGCATGCAGTTCGATCATCAGCGCGGTTTCGCTGGAGAAGCGCTGCAACTGGGTCTGCATGCGGTCCATGGCCAGCAGCAGGCGGCCGGGTTCGTCGCGTGCCTCGGTGGCCACGTCGTTGTCCAGGCGTCCATCGGCAATGGCTTCGGCGGCGCGGGTGGCCTGGTTCAGCGGTCCGGTCAGGCTGCGGGTGATGGTCCAGGCCAGCAGGCCACTGACGATCAGCACGGCCAGGCCGCCGCCGAGCAGCATGTTGCGGCCATCGGTCATCGCCTCGGTGGCCGTGGCATAGGCCTGCTTCATCTGCGCGTCCTGGATATCGGCGTTTTCCCGAATCTTGGCCTGCCAGGCGGCGGTGGCCGGTCGCGCCTTTTCGTTCAATAGGGCTTGCGCTTCGTCGTTGCGATTGGCCGTGCCTAGCGCAATCACCTGATCGTTGAGCTTGCCTGCGACCGCCCGTTGCGCATCGATCTCCGCGCGCAGCGTGCGGATGCGTTCGCTGGTGGCCGGAAACGCATCGAGTTGCCTGCGCATCTCCATGTAGTGCGCGCGATGTTGCTTGATTTCTTCCAGTGCTTCCCGGTTGAGCTGTTCGCTGCTCACCGTTGCCAAGGTGCCGAGAGCGACCAGGATGTTGGCGTTGTCGTCCAGCATGCCGTTGCTGATGCGGATCTTCTCGACGTTGATCTTGACGATGCGGTCCAGCTCGTTCCGCGCCCGCGACATGGACAGCAGGCCGGCCGCGACCAGCAGACAGGACAGCACGATCAATAGGCCGAACGCGCCGCCGAGGCGGCGGCCCACGTTGTAGCGTTGCAAGAGCGACGTCATGTTGGAACCCCCTGAAAATGGACGAGTCACTGCGTGGTCGTTAACAGGGAAAACCGGTCGTAATGCTGGTTTCATCTGTGATGAAGTGCGTAAAACAGGCGAGAGGCATGCGAAAACATGCGCTCAAGCCACGCCAACACGACACACGACCCGTTTTCCCCGTTGCTGCGGCACGGCTTCAGCGACCGGCAGCTCCTCCGATCGCTCCCCTGAAGCGCCGGTTCCACCTCCCCAGGTGTGACCGGCACGCACATGTAGACAAAAACTGTGCGCTCAATGGGCTATCGGCAATCGCGGCGGGTTCTTTAGGGCCGCGTTGCGGTGTTTGCAGCTCGGATGGCGGGCATCTGCGTGCAGCGCGCGTCCTGTCTATGGCGGCCATGTACGCAGACACGCCGATCTGCAGCGCGCACCGCAAACAAAAAGCCCCGGCATCGCTGCCGGGGCTCGTGTGTGGCGTGGCGCGGGAGGGCAGGGCGGTCAGGCCGCCTGCTGCACCCGCAGCGAGCGGACCAGGCCACCGATGTCCACGATCAGGGCGACGCGGCCGTCGCCGAGGATGGTGGCACCGGAGATGCCGCTGATGCGCCGGTAGTTGTTCTCGATGTTCTTGACCACCACCTGCTGCTGGCCGATCAGTTCGTCCACTTCAAGCGCCAGCTTCTGCCCGTCGGCCTCGACCACCACCACCAGCGGTTCTTCGCTCTGCTCGATGCGGCCGAAGCCGTAGGAGTCGCTGAGCGAGAGGATCGGCAGGTATTCGCCACGGACCCGCAGCACGCGGCCTTCGCCGGCCATGGTGCGGATGTCGTCGGCCTTGGGCTGCAGCGCCTCGATGACGTAGGCCAGCGGCAGGATCAGGGTTTCGCCCGACACCGCCACGGTCATGCCGTCGAGGATCGCCAAGGTCAGCGGCAGGCGGATCAGTACGCGGGTGCCGCGGCCGGATTCGCTTTCCAGCTGCACTTCGCCGCCCAGGCCCTGGATGTTGCGGCGGACCACGTCCATGCCGACGCCACGGCCGGACAGGTCGGTGACCGCGTCGGCGGTGGAGAAGCCCGGGGCGAAGATCAGGTCCCAGACCTGCGCATCGCTCGGGTTGTCCGGCACGGCGATGCCGCGTTCGGCGGCCTTGGCCAGGATGCGGTTGCGGTTGAGGCCGGCGCCGTCGTCGCTGACTTCGATGACGATGTGGCCGCCCTGGTGCGAGGCCGCCAGGGTGATGGTGCCGGTCTCGTCCTTGCCGGCGGCGCGGCGCGCCTCCGGCAGTTCCAGGCCGTGGTCGATCGAGTTGCGCACCAGGTGCACCAGCGGATCGGCGATCTTCTCGATCAGGCCCTTGTCCAGCTCGGTGCCCTCGCCGATCGTGCGCAGGCGCACCTGCTTGCCGAGGCGGGTGGAGAGGTCGCGGACCAGGCGCGGGAAGCGGCGGAACACCGCGTCCACCGGCAGCATGCGCACACCGATCACCGCTTCCTGCAGGTCGCGGGTGTTGCGTTCGAGCAGGTCCAGGCCGGCGAACAGGCGCTCGGCCACGGCCTGGTCCAGGCCGGTGGAGACCTGCTTGAGCATGGCCTGGGTGATGACCAGTTCGCCGACCAGGTTGATCAGCGCGTCGACCTTGTCGACGCTGACGCGGATCGAGCTTTCCGCTTCGTGCGCGGCCGCGGCATTGCCCGCCGGCGCATTCGCGGCCACGGCGGCGGCCGGGGCGGCGGTGGCGGCGGTCGGC
>NZ_AQOK01000437.1:0-326 GCF_000364645.1 Xanthomonas sp. SHU 308
CCTTGTCGTTGGCGTCGGTGACCGGGGTCAGCGACAGGACGTGGCCGGCCTGTAAAGACTATTGTGTTGTCGACGGTTAGGCTGATGCCTGCACCATCAGGCAGTATTAAAAATGGTCAGACATTGGCTTTTTCAAACCTATTTATTTCATCGCATACTTTGCTAAGTAACCCCGCCTCATCCAATTCGAAGGATCTCCTTGTATTCGCATCCTCGTTATACATATCCGCAGAACAAAAAATGCTAGACAAACACTCACTCAACAAAGCCACGTCTTTAATCATAATCCCTCTGTCGCGCTCTATTCTCCAAAGCTCTATGTATGC
>NZ_AQOK01000438.1:0-2021 GCF_000364645.1 Xanthomonas sp. SHU 308
CTGGCGCCGAGCCGCGCCGGCGCCAGCGGCAGCGCGCGGCGGAAGAACCACACGCGCAAGTCGCGGGCGATGCGCAGGGTGGCGTCGTGCCCGACCAACTTTTCGCCATAGCGCGAGGCGATGCGGGCGAAGGTCAGTGCACGGATGCCCGCCGAGGGCGAGAAGAAATTGAACCCGCTGCCCATGCCGACCGCGCCGGCCAGCGCCGCGGCGGTGAGGAAGCCGCCGGACAGGCCGAGCAGCCCGACCCCGGCCAGCATCGTGCACAGCACCAGCAGGGCGGTCAGCAGCAGCCGACCGAGATGGCGGCCGAACACGCCGCGCAAGCTGTCGCGGGTGCCGCTCATGGCTGCGCTCCCTGGGTCGCGGCGGAGGCGTTGCGGGCCGGCAACCGCAGCACGGTATCGGCCCAGCGCATCGCCGCCTCGCTGTGGGTGGCGACGATCACGCTGCGGCCACGGGCGAAGTCCGCCAGCGTGCGCAGCAGGTCCGCCTCAGTGTCCGCGTCCAGGAACGCGGTCGGTTCGTCCAGCAACAGCAGTTCCGGATCGCGCAGCAACAGTCGCGCCAGGCCGATGCGCCGCGCCTCGCCGCCGGACAGGCCGAAACCACGCTCGCCGATCGGCGTATCCAGGCCCTGCGGCAGACGCGCGGCGAAGCGCAGCACCTGCGCCGCCTCGGCGGCGGCATGCAGTTGCGCAGCGCTGGCATGCGGATCGGCCAGGCGCAGGTTGTCGGCGATGCTGCCGTGGAACAGATACGGCCGCTGCCCGGCGTAGCCGATGCGCAGCCCCTTGCGCACCTGCAAGGTGCCGGCACGCGGCGGCAGCCACCCGGCCAGCGCTTCCAGCAGCGTGCTCTTGCCGCTGCCGCTGGGCCCGACCAGGGCCAGGCGCTGTCCGGCATGCAGATCGACATCCAGGCCCTGCACCGCGTCGCAGCGCGCACCCAGCGGACGCAGGTGCAGCGCGCGCGCCTGCAGCAGCGGTACCTCGCGCGCCGCGCTTGGGGAAGGCGCGACGATGGGCGTGGCCTCGGCAGTGGCGTCGCTCGACACGGCGCCCCCCTCGGCGTGCGCAGCCGGCGCATCCGTGGCCTGCGGCAGGCTTTCCAGCAGGCGCTCCACCTCGGCCGCCGCGGCCAGCGCATTGGCGCGGTCGTGGTAATGCGCGGCCAGGCGCCGCAGCGGCGCATAGAACTCCGGCGCCAGCAGGAGGCAGAACACGCCGGTGCCCAGGGTCGGCACGCTGCCGTGCAGGGCGATCATGCCGAGGTAGCTCAGGCCCAGGTACAGCGCGACGATCGCCACGCTGACCGAGGCGAAGAACTCCAGCACAGTCGACGACAGGAACGCGATGCGCAGCACTTTCAGCGTGCGCTCGCGCACGCCCTCGGCGGCAGCGGCAATGCCGCGCAGTTCGTCGTCGCCGCGCCCGTACAGGCGCAACAGGCCCAGGCCCTTGAGCCGGTCGGCGAAGTGCCCGCCCATCCGCGCCAGTTCGCGCAACTGACGGCGGCCGGCAGCCTCGGCGCCCCAGCCCACCAGCATCATGAAGATCGGCACCAGCGGCGCGGTGAACAGCAGGATCAGACCGACCACCCAGTCGCTCCACGCCACCGCCAGCACGATCAGCAGCGGCACCACGCTCACTTCCCAGCGCGCGGGCCGGTAGCCGGCGTAGTAGCCATCCAGCGCATCGCCATGCGCCAGCAGCAGCTCGCCGAGTTCGCCGTTGCGCTGTCCGCGCAGCCACAGCGGCCCGCGCTGCAGCAGTTGCCGGTACACGCGGCGACGCAGCTCGAGTTTGGCCGCATCGGCGACATCGCCGGCGGCACGCTGCGCAGCGGCGCCGAGCCCCGCGCGCAGGACCAGCATCAACGCCAGCAGGCCGAAGACCGGCAGCGCCTGCGCCAGGTCGCGCCGCTCGACCAGCAGCGCCTGCACCAGCCAGGCGATGGCGCCGGCCTGCACGATCAGCAGCGCGCCGGACGCGCTGATCGCCGCGGCAGCCAGGCGCTGG
>NZ_AQOK01000439.1:0-814 GCF_000364645.1 Xanthomonas sp. SHU 308
GAATTTAATATCCATATATCACCTCGATGCAAACTGTGTACTAGAAACCCCGCTCCGTGACTGGGTTGCGCAATAGGCGGAAAGTGCCCAATTTTAAAACTTTTCAAATACTTGTTCGGTGCACGCCGTATAAACGACTTTACACTCGGCCCCAGCAAAATTTTTATTGACTGTTTTGCAATCGCTTACAACGTGCTTGCTTGCTTCCTGGATCGAAGCCGCACTAATAAACCTCACATGCCCATCTGTCAGCGGCAACCCATTTATCTGCGCCTCGGCCACGGCTACACATTGATTCCGATACTGGAAGACAATCTTACAATCAGTTTCCCCATGAGAGGCACAGCGCTTCAGTGCATCCGTCTCTGCTTCTGCCTGAGATAGCTTTCCAGTGGTGACCCCGTAGCTGGTAGTTGAATCTTTTGATCCCATGGCAATCGCGCCCCAAGTTTTGATCCACCTTCCAGACGGTCTAGGTACTGCGGGAGCTTGCTGCTGATAGTACCCAGACGGAATTGGAGTGCATGAAGTAATCGCACCGTTAGCTTGGGCCGGCAACTGACCTGGCGGGCACCCATTTTCCGCATGCGCAACGCCTGCTAAGAAAAGCGTAGCGAGGAATAGATAATGGTTGATTACCATCTGACTACCTTGTGATTCAGGTGAATCGACTGCTATTCCGATTGGTATTGGCATTGCCCATTGCCCCGCTACCTTCTTGCGGTGGCCCCGACGGTAGACGTCCCGCTGAATACCTTGTCACGTCAGCACTTCCAAGCGGCGTATCTTTGCCACCTTGCGGCGGCACATACGA
>NZ_AQOK01000440.1:0-1957 GCF_000364645.1 Xanthomonas sp. SHU 308
CCCAGCGGAGCCGCTCCAGCAGGGTGGCCAGGCAAGCCGCGCTGGCCTGGTCGACCGGCGCTGGCGCGGCCGTCGCCGCGGCACTGGCCATCAGCGCGGCCAGCAGCAGACCGACGCCGCGGCGAAGCCGCGGCGGGCAAGCGAACCTCGATGGTCGGATCATGGAGCGGACATCGCGAACAGGAGCTTCCGTTGGCCACGTGGCGGCGGCGCCCGCGCAGCGTGCCGCCTCGCCCGTGCAGGCATCGCGAAACCCACCGCCGCGGCACGGGCGCCCCCGGCGTTCACTCTTCCGCCATGCCCGGCGCACCTACACTGCGGCTCCCTTGGCGCAAGCGATCCCCTGCATGCACGTGCTCGTTACCGGAGGCACCGGATTCATCGGCCGCGCGCTGTGCCCGGCCCTGCTCGACGCCGGGCACCGAGTCAGCGTGCTGACCCGCGACCCCGCACGCGCGGCGCGCCTGTTGCCGGCGGTGCAGGTGCTGGACGATCTGCAGCGCGCCGCACCGGCCGATGCGGTGATCAATCTCGCCGGCGAACCGCTGACCGAAGGCCGCTGGAGCGCCACCCGCAAGCGTCGCTTCCGCACCTCGCGCATCGGTACCACCCGCGCCCTGATCGACTGGATGAGCGGACTCGACGCCGCGCAGCGCCCGGGCTGCCTGATCTCCGGCTCGGCGATCGGCTACTACGGCGACCGCGGCGACGAGGTCCTGGACGAAACCAGCACGCCGGGCGACGACTTTGCCGCCCAGCTCTGCCGCGACTGGGAAGCCGAAGCGTTACGCGCGCAGGACCTGGGCGTGCGCACCAGCCTGGTCCGCACCGGCGTGGTGCTGGGCCGCGACGGCGGCGCGCTGGCGCGGATGCTGCTGCCCTTCCGCTTCGGCATGGGCGGGCGCATGGGCGATGGCCGCCAGTGGATGAGCTGGATCCACCGCGACGATCAGGTCGGGTTGCTGCTGTGGCTGCTGCAGCAAGGCGGCGAAGGCGCCTACGACGCCACCGCGCCGGCGCCGGCGACCAATGCCACGTTCGCGCAGCAACTCGCCGCGACCCTGCATCGTCCGGCGCTGCTGCCGATGCCGGCGGCGGCATTACGCCTCGGCTTCGGCGAGATGGCCGAGCTGTTGCTGGGCAGCCAGCGCGTGCTGCCGACACGTGCGCAACGCGAGGGTTATGTGTTCCGGTATCCGCAGTTGGACGCGGCGCTGCGCGATCTGCTCGCCGATTGAGCCGCCGCGGCGCCGAATCGCGCAACGTCGCAACCGGCACCGCAAAAAAACGCCCCGGCGGAGGCCTCCGCCGGGGCGTGCTGCATCAGGTTGCCGGGTCGGCGTCAGGCACCGACCGACACGATGCGGTCGCGCGACTCAATAACGCTTGCAGACGGTCTCGACCACGCGATTGCCATTGGCCTGCTGACGCTGGCCCTGGATGTAACGGCCGGTGGCGCCACCGGCGACCGCGCCGCCGACCGTGGCCAGCTTGCGGCCATCGCCCTTGCCGATCTGGTTGCCCAGCAAGCCGCCGATCGCCGCGCCCGCCAGGGTGCCGCCGATGCGGTCGGGATCGGTGCTGTTCTTGCGCACCGCGACCTTCTTGCAGTGCACGCGGGTGCCGTCGCTGAAGCGGCGGCCGGCGTCCTCGGGACCGTAGTGACGCTGCGCCTCGGCCAGCGGCGCGGCGGCCGTGGCGATGGCGAGGACGGAAAGACACAAGGCGGATTTGAGAGTGTTCATGCTGATTGCTCCTGGGTGGCGGAGCCGATGCACAAGCACCGCGCTCTCGACGGGCGCCACCTTCTCACCGGATTCGCGAATGGTTCGTGAAGCGAAATCGGCCGCATTCAGCTTGTGTAGCAAGGCCTGAATCAGTCGGCGCCGCCGGGCTCGCCGCTCGGAGGCGCGGTCGCGACGGGCGGCTGCGCCGCAGTGGCCGCCGCGGGTGCCGG
>NZ_AQOK01000441.1:0-2252 GCF_000364645.1 Xanthomonas sp. SHU 308
GACCGCCGCCGGGCTTGCCGCGACCGCCGCCGCGACGCTGCTCGTCGGCCTCGCGCTGGGCGCGGGCCTCGCGGAAGATCTCGCCGATGCTCTCGTCACCCTCGGCCTCGGCGGCCTCGCCCTCCACCGGCGCGCGCGGGGTGCGCGGCAGCGCCACCAGCAGCTCGGCGGTGACCGGCTCGACCGGGATCTTCTGTTCGATGTAGGCCTCGATGTCCGGCAGGCTCATCGCGTAGCGCTCGCAGGCGAAGCTGATCGCGTCGCCCTCCTCGCCCAGCCGCGCGGTGCGGCCGATGCGGTGCACGTAGTCCTCGGCGTCGAACGGCAGGTCGTAGTTGTAGACGTACTTGACCCCGTCGATGTGCAGGCCGCGCGCGGCCACGTCGGTGGCCACCAGGATCTCCAGCTGGCCCTTCTGGAAGCGGTTGAGCAGGGTCTCGCGCTTCTTCTGCGGCACGTCGCCGGACAGCACGCCGACCCGGTAGCCGTTGCGCTCCAGCGCCCGCGCCACGCGCTCGACGAACGCCTTGGTGTTGACGAACACCATGGTGCGCGCGCCCTCGCTGCGCGACAGCAGACCCAGCAGCAGGGTCAGCTTCTCCTCGTCGGAGGGGAAGTAGATGCGCTGGCGCACGCGCGCGGCGGTGATGCTCTCGGTCTCAACGACGAGCTTTTCCGGCTCGTTCATGTGCTCGTAGGCCAGCTCCAGCACGCGGTGGCTGAGGGTGGCCGAGAACAGCAGGGTCTGGCGGGTGCCGCGCTCGGGCATGCGCCGCAGCAGGAAGCGGATGTCCTTGATGAAACCCAGGTCGAACATGCGGTCGGCTTCGTCGAGCACGCAGATCTCGCAGGCGTGCAGCGACACCACCTTGTGCTGCTTGACGTAGTCGATCAGGCGGCCGGGGGTGGCGATGATCACGTCCACGCCCTGCTGCAGCAGTTCGCGCTGCTTGTCGTAGTCCACGCCGCCGTAGACCAGTGCGAAGCGCAGGCCCAGCTCGGAGCCGAACTTGACCGCGTCCTTGTGGATCTGGATGGCCAGCTCGCGGGTCGGGGCCAGGATCAGCGCGCGCGGATCCTCCGGCTTGCGGTCGGCCAGCGCCGGGCGGCTGAGCAGGCGGTTCATCACCGCCACCAGGAACGCCAGGGTCTTGCCGGTACCGGTCTGGGCCTGGCCGGCCACGTCGCGGCCGGGAAGGGCCACCGGCAGGGTCAGCGCCTGGATCGGGGTGCAGCGGGTGAAGCCGGCGCTTTCGAGGCCTGCGAGCAGCGCGGGCTGCAGTTCGAACGCGGAAAAAGTCACATCGGTCAGCGGTTTGTCGCTCATCATTCCATCTTCGTGAGGCCACCCCGCCCGAAGCGTAAGGTCGCGGCTTGCATCGGTCCCGGCAGCGTCGCACACTGGCGTCTTCCATGCCGGGTCGCGCGACAGGGGGAATCCCTTGAGATCGCCGCGCAATGCCCCAGTTTACCGCAATGCGGCGGCCACCCGGTCCGGCCAGTCGCATTGGCCCAGGAGAACCCCCAAAGTGAGCGACAAGGTCCTTTACGTCGGCGACGCCGATTTCGATGCCACGGTGCTGCAGTCCGACGAGCCGGTCCTGGTGGACTTCTGGGCCGAGTGGTGCGGCCCGTGCAAGATGATCGCGCCGGTGCTGGACGACCTCGCCGATGCCTACGACGGCCGCCTCAAGGTCGCCAAGGTCAACGTGGACGAGAACCGCGCCACCGCGATCAAGTACCACGTGCGCTCGATCCCGATGCTGCTGCTGTTCAAGAACGGCCAGATCCAGGCCACCCAGATCGGCGCGGTCGGCAAGGGCCAGCTGACCCAGATGATCGACAAGACCCTGGGCGGCAGCGCCGCCTGACGCCCGCTGCCGGCGTCCGCTCCGCAACCGGGGCGGCGCCGCGGCAGCCCGGCCGGCGCAGCATCGCCGGCGGCTGAATCGCCCACGAACGCCTGCTTGCCGTGCCTGCGTGGCGGTGATAGTGTCGATACATCCGGTGGCATTCGCACACCGCACCCCCTCTGGAAGATTCTCTCCCAGACCTCCTCCCAACCCCGTATGCCCCCACGCTGGGCGCTCGCACTCTTAGCGAGGAACACCACTTGTCCGATCACACCATGTCCGAACCCGGGAGCGCCGACGCCCCCGCCGAGAAGCGCGTGCGCAAGCCGCGCGTCAGCAAGGCCGCGAGCGGCGCGGAAGGCGCCGCCGAGCACGGCGCGCCGGCACAGCCGACCCTGC
>NZ_AQOK01000442.1:0-1224 GCF_000364645.1 Xanthomonas sp. SHU 308
CGGCCGGCCTGCTCGCCGCGCTGGCGCCGGCACGGCGCGCGGCGCGGGTGCCGCCGATGCAGGCCTTGCGCGCCGAATGATGCGCTTTGCGTTCCGATGCGGGTACGCCACCACAGGCGCCGTGGCGCCTGTCCGCCACGCCCGGCCGCTAGACTCTGCGCCATGACTGACAACCGCACACCGCCGCTGCCGCGCATCCTCGTCGTCGACGACCAGGCCGACGTGCGCGAGGCCTTGCGCATGCTGCTCAAGAGCGCCGGCTACGGCATGGTCGGTGCCGAATCGCCGGAGCTGGCGCTGGCCTGCCTGCGCGGCGATGCGTTCGCCGCGGTGCTGGTGGACATGAACTACGCCCGCGACACCACCTCCGGCGCCGAAGGCCTGGCCTTGATCGCGCAGATCGCCGCGCAATGGCCGGGACTGCCGGTGATCGCGATGACCGCCTGGGCCAGCATCGAACTGGCGGTGGCGGCGATGCGCGAGGGCGCGGTGGATTTCATCGAGAAGCCCTGGCAGAACGCGCGGGTCCTGGCGGTGCTGGAGAGCCGCATCGCACTGGACCGCAGCCGCCGTGCCGCGCAACGGCTCGGCGAGGCGCAGGCACTGTTGCTGCAGGATGGCGCCATTGGTTTCGTCGCCGAATCGGCACCGATGCAGCGGCTGGTCGAGGATCTGCTGCGCATCGCCGGCAGCGGCGCCAACGTGCTGCTGCTGGGCGAGAACGGCACCGGCAAGAGCCTGCTGGCGCAGTTGCTGCACCAGTGGTCGCCGCGTCGCACGCAGGCCTTCGTCAAGGTCAACATCGGCGGCCTGGCGCCGACCCTGTTCGAGGCCGAACTGTTCGGTCACGTGCGCGGCGCCTACACCGACGCGCGCCAGGATCGCGCCGGCCGTTTCGAACTGGCCGATGGCGGCACCCTGTTCCTGGACGAGATCGGCAACCTGCCGCTGCAGCAGCAGCCCAAGCTGCTGCGCGCGATCGAGGACGGCGAGTTCGAGCGGCTCGGCTCCTCGCGCACGCAACGGGTGGACGTGCGCATCGTCGCGGCGACCAATGCCGATCTGGAGGCGGACGTGGCGGCCGGCCGCTTCCGCCAGGACCTGCTGTACCGGCTCAACACCTTCCAGGTGCGCGTGCCGCCGCTGCGCGAGCGCGGCGCCGACATCCTGCCGCTGGCGCGGCATTACCTGGCCGCCGCCTGCACCCGCTACCGGCGGGCGCGC
>NZ_AQOK01000443.1:0-1261 GCF_000364645.1 Xanthomonas sp. SHU 308
CGCCGCGCGCATGGCGACGCCGCGCTGATCGCCCTGGCGTTGCCGCTGGGTGCCGGTGTCGATGCGGCCATGCGCGCCGGCGACTGGGTGCGCTACGCCGCCGCGCCGCCGGCACCGTGGCCGCCGCTGTGGATCCTGGCGCTGTGGGCCGGCTTCGCGCTGACCTTCCAGCACTCGCTGGCCTGGGTGATGCGCCATCCCTGGCGCGCGGCGCTGTTCGGCGCCATTGGCGGCCCGCTGGGCTATGTGCTGGCCGCGCGCGGCTGGCAGGCGGTGACGCTGGTGGCACCCACGCCGCAGGCGCTGCTGGCGCTGGCTGTGGGCTGGGCCGCGGCGCTGACCTTGCTGAGCCTGGCGACGCGCCGCCTGATGGTCGCCACGCCGGCGCTGCCGGCCACCGGAGCGGTGCGATGAACGCCTGGCCGCTCCTGCATGTGGGCGTGTTCACCGTGCTGGTCATGCTCGCCGGCTGGGCCTGGCAGCGGCGCACCCGCAATGCCGGCGTGGTCGATGTGCTGTGGTCGGCCTGCATGGCGCTGACCGCGGTGTACTGCGCCTGGCGCGCCGATGGTGCGCTGCTGCCGCGGGTACTGACCGCGGTGCTGGGTGGGCTGTGGGGCGCGCGCCTGGCCTGGCATCTGGGCGTACGCGTGTTCGGCGATGCGCACGAAGACGGCCGCTATCGTGCCCTGCGCGAGCACTGGCACGGCGACCAGCGCAAGTTCCTGGCGTTCTTCCTCGGCCAGGCGCTGGTGGTGCTGGCGTTCGCGGTGCCGCTGTCGGTGGCCGCGCACAATCCGCAGCCGCAGTGGAGCGCGTGGACCACGTTGGCGGTCGCGACCTGGCTGATCGCGGTCGGCGGGGAAAGCCTGGCCGACCGGCAACTGGCCGCGTTCCGCACCGACCCTGCGAACAAAGGCAAGACCTGCCGCCAAGGCCTGTGGCGCTATTCGCGGCATCCGAACTACTTCTTCGAATTCGTGCACTGGTTCGCCTACGTGTTCCTGGCAGTGGGCAGCGGCGCGCTGTGGGTCGGCGTGGCCGCGCTGGGCCCGTTGCTGATGTTCGCCTTCCTCTATCGCGTCACCGGCATTCCCTATACCGAACAGCAAGCGCTGCGCTCGCGCGGCCGCGACTACGCCGACTACCAGCGCAGCACCAGCGCCTTCTTCCCCATGCCGCCGCGGCACTGAGCCGCGCGAGGAGATCCGCCATGTCCAGTACCTTCGCCACCTCTTCCCCGCCTGCCGCGCCGGCCGAG
>NZ_AQOK01000444.1:0-2117 GCF_000364645.1 Xanthomonas sp. SHU 308
TGCTGCCCGACGCCATGCTGCGCGCGGCGATGCGCCGGTTGTGCGCGCAACGCCTGCGCGACGAGCGCGCCGGCGGCGCCGACGCGGCCTGGGAGCGCCAGCGCCTGCTGATCGAATCGCTGCGCGAGAGCGCCATCGCGATCGAGACCGACGCAGCCAACCGCCAGCACTACGAAGTGCCGCCGCGCTTCTTCGAGCTGTGCCTGGGCAAGCGCCTGAAGTACAGCAGCTGCTACTGGGATGCGACCACGCCCAACCTGGACGCGGCCGAAGAACGCATGCTGCAGCTGTACGCCGAACGCGCACAGTTGCGCGACCGTCAGCGCATCCTCGAACTGGGCTGCGGCTGGGGCTCGCTGACGCTGTGGATGGCCGAGCAGTTCCCCGGCGCACGCATCACCGCGGTCTCCAACTCGCGGCCGCAGCGCGAGCACATCGAAGCGCAATGCCGCGCGCGCGGACTGGGCAACGTCAAGGTGATCACCCACGACGCCAACACCCTGACCCTGCCGACCGAGAACTACGACCGTGTTGTCTCGATCGAGATGTTCGAGCACATGCGCAACTACCGCGAACTGCTCAAGCGGGTCAGCCACTGGCTGGTGCCGGGCGGCCGGCTGTTCGTGCACATCTTCTGCCATCGCGATCTGGCCTACCCGTTCGAGGTGCAGGGCGAGGACAACTGGATGGGCCGGCACTTCTTCACCGGCGGCCTGATGCCGGCGGCCGACACCCTGCTGCAGTTCCAGGACGACCTGGCGATCGAACGCCGCTGGCTGCTGTCCGGCCAGCATTACGAGAAGACCGCCAACGCCTGGCTGCACAACCAGGACCGCCACCGCGACACGCTGATGCCGGTGCTGCAGGCCACCTACGGCGCCGACGCCAAGATCTGGTGGCAACGCTGGCGCATGTTCTGGATGGCCTGCGCGGAACTGTTCGGCTACGAACAGGGCCAGCAGTGGGGCGTGGCGCATTACCGGTTCGTCAGGCGCTGAGGCGCTGGGGCGCTGGGGCGCCGGGAATGGAGAATGGGGAAACGGGAATGGGCGTCCCGCGAGTGCCCGGGTTACCTGCGTACCCAAGGAACTTCCGGTCAACCGCGACGGGCTTTACCGGCGACGGCTGTCGCGGCTAAAGCCACTGCTTCACGCGGTCGCTCAGGCGACGCACTGCCGGCTTTCCCATTCCCGATTCCCGATTCCCGACTCCCCATTCCCGGCTTTCACGCCGCCGCGGTAATGACGATCTCGATCTTCCAGGCCGGGTCGGCCAGGTTGGCCTGCACGGTGGCACGCGCCGGGGTGTTGGCCGGGCTGACCCATTCCTCCCAGACCTTGTTCATTTCGGCGAACTCGGCCAGGTCGGTCATGAAGATCTCCGCGCGCAGGATCCGGCTCTTGTCGGTGGCGGCGAGCGCCAGCAACCGGTCGATCGCGGCCAGCACCTGGCGGGTCTGGCCGGCGATGTCTTCGCTGGTATCGTCCGCGATCTGCCCGGCCAGATAGGCCACGCCGTTGTACACGGTCATCTCCGACATCCGCGGGCCGGTATCGAAACGCTGGATCATGATGCGCTGTCCTGTAGTGGGAAGACCGCGCCATTGTCGCGCGATTGCGCCGCGGCTGCAGGCACCGGCCGCCACACGCGATACGCCACCGGCAGCAGCCAGGCCAGGATCAACACGATCGGCAGTTTCTGGGTCAGCCCGCGCGGCGGCGCGCGCCACAGCACATGCACCCACAGGGCCACGAACGCCAGCACCGCCAGCAGCAACAGCGGCCCGGCGCGGCCCCGCCACGCCGCCTGCCCGCGCAGCCACGCGCTCTGCAGCAGCATCGCCGTGGTCACGCACAGGAACGCGGTCTGCGCGGAGAGCCCGTGCACCAGCGGCGCCAGCAGCGGTGCGCGCTGCGGCAGATAGCTGTCGCCGATCGCCACGCCGCACAGGCCGAGCGCGGCGCAGCCGAACAGCACGACCGGCGCGCCGCTGCGCGCGCGTGGCGGCGCCTGCGCATACAGCCCGGCCGCCAGCGCCACCACGCCGACGGCCAGCAGGACGTAGACGGTGCGCAGCAGCAGGCCGCCGGGCCCATGCAGGTACTGGCTGGGGGGGG
>NZ_AQOK01000445.1:0-1603 GCF_000364645.1 Xanthomonas sp. SHU 308
GTGCAGATCGGCACGCACGACCTGCAACGCCACGGCCACGCCGAGGAACAGCAGCGCCAGCAGCAGCGCCGCGGCGCCGGCCAGGCGCGTCCAGCGCGGCGGCGCGGGAAAGGGAGATGCGGACAAGGGCATCGACAGGCTCCGGAACCGATACAGACCGTCGCCACATGCGCCGGCCACGGCCCCTGCCGCGGTCCCGACGCCGTGGCGACGTGCGATTCCACTATCATGCGCGTCGCCGGCACGGCCGGTATAGCCTGGAGCGTGGGATGCACGGCAAGAGGAGCGGTACGGCTGACAGGGGTGCGATGTGTGCGCTGCGCGGTGCGGCCCGGGAGGGCGCCAAGCGCACCGGTACCGGACTCGCCTTCGCGCCGCCGACCGCGACCGCTGTCGGGACCTGACGCGTGGCATCCCACCAGGGTGATGCGCGGCAGGCCGGTGCAACCCGGCTTGCCCCGACACCCCACCCACCGCGACGCAGCCACTTGGTCGCAGCCCTCTCAATGTTCGTCACACGCTTTCATCCAACCGGTATCGCGATGGCCCGTCTTCGTTTCACCCGCACTTCCGCTCCGGCCGCGTCGCGCACCGCGCAACGTGCGCCGTCGCGCCTCGCCGCCGTCCGTCCGCAATGACCGACGCCGCGCCCTCCACTCCCGCACCCACGCCCGGCTGGCGCCGTGCGCTGCCGGTGCTGGCCAGCCTGGCGATCCTGGCCCTGGCGCTGCACGCGCTGGCCACGGAGTTCAGCACCCACGGCTACAGTGCGATCCGTCACGCCTTCAACCAGCTGAGCCTCAGCCAGATCGTGCTGACCCTGCTGCTGGGCCTGAGCAGCTATGCCTGCCTGATCGGCTTCGATGCCGTCGGCCTGCGCCGCAGCGGGCGCAAGCTGCACCCGATGCGGATCAGCATCACCGCGTTCCTGGCGCATGCGGTCGGGCAGACCCTGGGCTTCGCCGCATTGACCGGCGGCGCGGTGCGCCTGCGCGGCTACGGCCGGGTCGGGCTGAGCCTGGCCGAGATCGGCCAGGTGGTGCTGATGAGCACGCTCGGCTTCGTGTTCGGCGCGTGGCTGCTGCTGGCGCTGGCCCTGACCCTGGAACCGGCCGCGGCGGCGCTGGCGCTGCCGGTCGGCGCGACTGCGGTGCGCGCGATCGGCATCGCGTTGCTGGTCGGCTTCGCCACGATGCTGCTGCTGGCCGGCCGCGACGGCCGCACCCTGCGCTGGCGCAGCCACGAACTGTGGCTGCCGGACCGGCGCACCACCCTGGGCGTGACCGCGCTGAGCGTGGTCGAACTGGGCCTGGCCAGTGCCGCGTTCTACGTGCTGCTGCCCAACGAATCGGGCATCGAGTACATCGGCTTCGTCGGCCTGTACCTGGTCGCGGTGGTGGCGGGCCTGGTCTCGACCGTGCCGGCCGGCCTGGGCGTGTTCGAGTGGAGCCTGCTCAAGCTGCTGCCCGGCGTGGCCCCGGCGGCGGTGCTGGCGGCGGCGCTGATCTACCGCATCACCTACTACGTGGTGCCGCTGCTGCTGTCGGTGCTGATGGCGTCGCTGTCCGGCCTGCGCCGGCCGCTGGCCGCCAGTGCCGGCGGC
>NZ_AQOK01000446.1:0-506 GCF_000364645.1 Xanthomonas sp. SHU 308
GCCTGCTGCTCGGCCAGCACCTTGCGCACGTCCGGCAGCGTCGCCAGCGCCTCGTTCGCCTTGCTGGCATCGGTGTTGATGCCCGTCTCAGCCGCCGTGGTGCGCTTGCCGCCGATCGTGATGTTGCCTTCGGTCAACGTGGCGCGCGTGGTCGTGCTGTCGTTGCCGCTCTGGGACATCGGCAGTCCGCCGCCCAGCCCGCCGCTGTTGGCTGCGCCATAGTTCCCATTGGCGATGTTGCTGCCGATGTTCTTGGCCTGGTCGCCCGCGCTCACTGCCACCGGGTTGCCATTGGCATCGGTGGCCGGCGTGCCGCTGTAGCCGAACCCGCCGGCGAGACTGCCGGAGCTGGCCGAGTAGCCCATCCGGTTCTGCAGGTCGCTGAAGGTCAGCGAGGTGGCAGTCAGGTCGCTGTTGTCCGCATTGGTGCTGGCGATCGCGCCGCCGATCAGGTTCACGTTGCCCGCGTCGACGTGGTAGCCGCCCTTGCCGGCGAACAGGCCCGA
>NZ_AQOK01000447.1:0-1357 GCF_000364645.1 Xanthomonas sp. SHU 308
GCAGCCCGCCAAGCGCACCGCGGTCGCGGCCGGCGGCGACTGGCAGGAGTTCTGAGTCGTACGATCGCCATGCCGCCGGCATGGCGACCGGTCCCGGCGGTAACGCCCGGCGTTCGCAGCGCAGCCCTTACGCAGCTGCGCATTCCTGCAATACGCGAGCTATAGCTCGGTGCATTACACGCCGGCGCATGTCGGAACCACGTCGGATTTTGCCTTCGCCGACCAACACGCGTCGGAAGGCAGACAGCTTCCTAACCGCCCGCCAACAAGGATCCGCACACCGCTCAATTCCTGGCCGCCATGTCGATATCCATGGGGTGGCAGCGCATCGCCACGAGGCGCCGCAACGCTGGCCTGCCAGCGCGTGCGACCCGACTCCTTCTGTCCCCCAAAGGTCGGCTATGAACGCACTTCTGCAACGCTACAACGTCGGTCGGCGCCTGGGCATGGCGTTCGGCATCCTCATCCTGTTGTCCGGTGTACTGGTCGCCATGGGGCTGCTGACCATGGCCAGGGCGCATCGCGAACTGGACAGCATCGTCAACGGCAACATGGAAAAGGTCCGCCTCTCCAACGAGATGCTGGACGCCAACACCAATGTGCAGATCGGGCTGCTGTCCATCACCATCGTCGATGGCGATGCGGCCAACCAGAAGATGATCGACATCGTGCAGCGCAACCGGGCGCGCTACAAGGCCGCGTACGATGCACTGTCGGCGATGCCGGCGACCCCGGCCGAACGCCAGGCCATGGCCGCGATCGAGAATGCGCGCGCGCAGTCGGTGCAACTCAACAATCAAGTGCTGGCGCTCGGCGAGAAGGACCAGAACGCCCAGGCACAGGCATTGCTGCTGGGCGATGCCGCGGTGGCGATGGAGAAGCAGCAGGCGGCGATCCGCGCCAATGCCGATCTGCAGCGGCGCTTGAGCCGGGAGGCCTATGCTGTCTCCTCGGCAGCGATGGCGCGGGGCCGCGTCATCCTCATCTCCGGCGGCCTTGCGGTCCTGCTGGTCAGCGGCCTGCTGGGCTGGACGATCACCCGCAGCCTGACCGGGCCGCTGGGCCGCGCCACCCGCGCCGCCGAAGCCATCGCCGACGGCCGCCTGGACAACGACGTGAGCACCGACGCGCGCGACGAACCCGGCCGTCTGCTGGTCGCGATGGGCCGCATGCAGACCCAGTTGCAGCGCTTCTCCAGCGAAACCGCGCTGATGATCGAACTGCATGCCGACAAGGACGTGACCCACCGCATGCCGCAGGACTTCCCGGGCGTCTACGGCGAGCTGAGCAAGGGCATCAATACCATGATGTTCGAGCACCTGGACGCCATCGTCGATGCCATCGGCGTGCTCAACGA
>NZ_AQOK01000448.1:0-417 GCF_000364645.1 Xanthomonas sp. SHU 308
TCGTGCGGTGCTGCACGAGTCGATGGATGCGGCCAAGGCCAGCCTGCTGGCGATCAATACCGAGATCAAGCGCCTGGCCGCCGCCGCCGCGGCCGGCGACTTCAGCGCCCGCGGCGATGCCGCGCATTTCCAGCACGACTTCCGGCTGATGGTGCAGGACCTCAACGCGATGATGGAGGTCAGCGACCGCAACCTCGGCAAGCTGTCGGCGTTGCTGCAGGCCATCGCCGCAGGCGACCTCACCGCGCGCATGGACGGCGAGTTCCACGGCGTATTCGCCACCATGCGCGACGACGCCAACGCCACCGCCGACCAGTTGACCGGCATCGTCGGCCGCATCCAGACCGCGGCGGTCAGCATCAATGCCGCTGCCACCGAAATCGCCGCCGGCAACGACGACCTGTCGCGTCGCACCGA
>NZ_AQOK01000449.1:0-2792 GCF_000364645.1 Xanthomonas sp. SHU 308
GAAGCAGAACGCCGAACACGCCCGCCAGGCCAATCAGTTGGCGGTGGGCGCCGCCTCGGTCGCCTCGCAGGGCGGCGCGGTGGTCGGCCAGGTCGTCGAGACCATGAGCGGCATCGAGGCCTCGTCGAAGAGGATCGCCGACATCATCTCGGTCATCGACGGCATCGCCTTCCAGACCAACATCCTGGCGCTCAACGCCGCGGTGGAAGCGGCGCGTGCCGGCGAGCAGGGCCGCGGTTTCGCCGTGGTCGCCAGCGAAGTGCGCACCCTCGCCCAGCGCTCGGCCAACGCCGCCAAGGAGATCAAGACCTTGATCGACGACTCGGTCGGCCGTGTCGCCACCGGCTCGGCGCTGGTCGATCAGGCGGGCCGCACCATGAGCGAGATCGTGGCCTCGGTGCAGCGTGTCACCGACATCATGGGCGAGATCTCGGCCGCCTCGCAGGAGCAGTCCGCCGGCATCGAGCAGGTCAACCAGACCGTCACCCAGATGGACGAGACCACCCAGCAGAATGCCGCGCTGGTCGAAGAAGCCACCGCCGCCGCGCGTTCGATGGAAGAACAGGCGGTGCAGCTCAGCGATGCAGTCGCGCTGTTCAAGATCGACCGTGTCGCCACGATCGCGCCGCCGGCCGCGGTCCGCGCGGCACCGGCGAAGCCGGCGGCGCGGGTTGCGAGCAAGGCCGGCGCGGCGCCGCAACCGGCGGCACGCCGTCCGGTCGTGGCCGCCGCCAGCAACGGCGACGCCTGGCGGGAGTTCTGAGGCCGCTGTGGCCAGGCGCACACGGCCTGGCCACCTCGCCTGCACCAGCGGCACATTCCGCCATTCCCTGCCTGATCGAACGCCGGCTGTCCCGACGCGCGCTCGACACGCGCCGCCATCGGCCATCGCCCCGCGCCTCCTCGCCATCATCGCGTGCCTGCCACGGCGCGCCAGCGCCCGACTGCCCCTGCCTCGCCCGACCTCGATGCCAGCCCGGCACGGCCGGATCACGCCCACTGCAGGCGACACCAGCGACGGCGGCGCGGCACGTCCATCGGCGAATGGACCGAGCGAGGACATGCCAACACGCGCCGGTCACCGCGGTTCCCGCAGCCTTCTCGACAGGCCTGCACATCCCGGAATCGTGCGGCCGTTCGCAGATCGCGCAGCTCCTGCATCGGCGCTGCATCCGCAGCGCGCCGCAGCGCGTATGTCCTGCCCACTCCTTTCCTCACATGGGCGCCACAACCCTGATGGCCGCATAACTCCGCCGAGATCACAGATTCAATCTTTGTCTCAAGCCGCCGCTAAAGATCTGCCCGATTCGGCGGAGTGCTGGCGATCCCCTCGCATGCACGCGTCTTCGCCCGGCGAAGTTCGATCGCTGTCCGCCCCCCTGCATTCCCATCGCATGCGCTTGCTCGCGAGCGCATGCCTTCTTTCGCTTTCCCCCAGAGACCCGCGCAATGACGTCGCACTCCGCGAACCACGCCGCTCCGCCCGCCTCCGACCGCCGCTCGCGTTTGCGGGTCTGGCACGACCTCCCCATTGCGCGCAAGCTCAGCCTGATCGGCGTGCTGGCCTTGATCGGGCTGGCCATTCCCCTGCTGCTGTACACCCGCACCCTCAGCGACGGCGTGGAGGTCAGCCGCGCCGAGCTGCGCAGCTACGCGCCATTGCGCGAGATGCTGCGGCTGCTGGCGGCCCTGCAGGAAGAACAGGTCGGCGCCGTCGCCGACACGGCGCAGGCGCGCGACACCGCGGACCGGGCGCTGCGCGAACTGCAGCGGACCGTGCCGGCCCTGCCCGGCTTCGAGCGCAGCACGGCGGCGCTGGCGCAATTGCAGCAGACCCTGCAGACCAGGCGCAGCGACTTCGCGGCGGTCGCCGACCAGGCCGACGACGCGCTGGACGCCCTGCGCGACGACAGCCAGCTGGTCTATACGCCTTACGTGGAAAGCTACCACCTGGTGGTCAGCAGCCTGATCTACGCCCCGGTGACCAGCCAGACCCTGACCCGGCTGGACGCGATGCGCGACCCCTCGCAGGCCGGCGCCGACACCCCGGTCCTGCGCGCGCAGATCGCCGAACTGGCCCGCGATCAGGGCCGCCTGCGGCATGAGCTGAAGAAGGCGTTGGGCCTGCTCGAACAGCCGGATCCGGCCCTGTCGCAGTCGGTCGCCGCCGAAGCCGCCGTCGCCGATCGCGCCCTGCCGCAACTGGCGCAGGCCCTGGACGGCGGCAGCGCCGATGCCGATCAGCGCTGGAACGCGGCCCTGCATGGCTGGGACGAGGCCTTGCACGGGCTGAGCGCCACCGCGTTGCAGGCGCTGCAGCGCCAGTCGCAGCGTCATCTGGACGCCTCGCTGCAGGCGATGTGGACCGCGGTGGCCGGGCTCGGCGTGCTGACGCTGCTGATCGCGGCGATCTGCGCGCACACCCTGATCACCCTGACCCGCAACGTGCGCCGCGCCGCCGGCGTTGCCGCCGACATCGCCGAGGGCCGCCTCGACGCCCGCATCGTGGTGCCCAGCCGCGACGAAAGCGGTCGGCTGCTGGCCGACATGCAACGCATGCAGCAGCAGCTGCGCGAGGTGCTGGCCGCGCAGACCGAGATGGCGCGGCGCCACGATGGGGGCCAGACCAGCTATCGCATGGACGAGAGCAGCTTCCCCGGCGACTACGGGCGCATGGTCCGCGACAGCAATGCCCTGGCCGCCGCGCACATCGCGGTGACCGAGCGCCTGGCGCAGATCATGGGCCGCTATGCCATCGGCGACCTGTCCGAGGACATGGACCGCCTGCCCGG
>NZ_AQOK01000450.1:0-2241 GCF_000364645.1 Xanthomonas sp. SHU 308
AGGTTGTTGCCCGCCAGCAGCGCGGCGCTGTTGCCGGCCTGCATAGTGGTGCCGGTGAGGGGCTGAGATCCCGGCCGGCCTGCAGCGCCCATGCGGGTCTGGGTCCACTGCGGATCCACGCCAAGCTTGTCGAGCGGGTAGTCGCTGCTGATGAAATTGTTGTAGTCGACGAAGCGCAGATCGGTCTCGATCAAATAGCGGCAGCCGGGGATACCATTACCCGCAAGCAAATTGCGTCAGAACAGCAATAATAATTTTAAAATAAACTCCAACCCGTATCACTCGATAAACGATTGAAAAATTCAATATCGCGGAATCAACCGCGTTCCTACAGGCAAGTTTCTGATTTGACGAGCTATTCCACCCAAAATCGATGCGTGCCTTACTCTTTCACAGATATACATGTTATCGACACAAAATTCGCCGCCTAAAGCCTCTTCTACTTTCAATGCGTAATTTTCAAAATAATTTAGCCTGCCCAGCCGCAGTATAGCTTCTTCATACACGTTGCTTCTAATTGTCGATATTGGATCATATTCGATGGCACTAAAAAAACCATCAAGGTCGACTTCCAAATAAGACTTGTCGCCAGAATCTAAACTAAAAACATAGACTTGACCGGAATCATCAACCGCGTAGACAGTCCCAAATATGTCATAAGCAATTGCTTCAGACCAATCAAAATTTAGGCCACTGCAAGAAGACCAAGCTGAAGTCCAATTTATATCGCCTGCTAAGAAAAATCTCAGTAACCCATCAAAGCAAAAATTACCCCCCCTTCCAGGCATACGATCAAAACATTTCTCTACTTTGCGATTCAATTATGAGCATCCGCTTTAATAGGGCTAGAATTACTTTCCCCAATAGATCTTTCCGGCATCGCTACGCTATTAGGGTTACTTTTCCAACTCCGCCATCTGATAAGATTTCAAATCGCACTCCATGGCCATCAACGTCATATTTTATCCATCTTTTAACATGCCCAAGTAAAGCATCGTATCCACCTCCTCCAAAATCATTCGGGAGCCCAAACTTGTCAAGAATTGAAGATTCAGCCCAACTTTTGCTACTCATTCCGAACAAATCTCCCTGGTAAAAGGAAAATTCATCCTGTTCTTCTATGAAGAAATGAATAAAACTCAAAGTATTGCAGCGGAACCCAAATTCCATGCCGCTATGAAAAACTGCCAATAGTCAGTCCTTAAGTTCGAATCGCCATACCCATCAGGATCAGAAGAAGAAATAGGTCGCTCATTTATTTCAGTGAGCAATTCAGCCATTTCAGGACTATCGGCTGCGCATCCGAGAGCTAAAGAAAATTTTTCCCAATTTAATTTCATTTAATAACCCCAGCACCCCTGTTTAAAGATTTTTGCATTGATTTTATGGCAAAATTATTTCCTGGTTTTTACTTGAATTATAGAAGAAATTCACCTTTGCCACTCCGGATGAAATTAATTTAACCGTGAATTTTTCCCAACCTCTGCGGTTTTTTCCCTTCATTGCTTGGTGCAACTCACGGACCAAACCAGAAATCTCATCATCTGGATCATCCAATAACTCGCCAAAGTAAATTCCTTCTCTCACAAAAGAGTATTTAGAACCTACAGACCAGCTGTCATCATACTTTTCGTATGAAAACTCGCAAATCGCCTCGACATAATCATCAGGAGCGGAATCTTGCATCAGCCGAACAATCTTATTCAGAATATAAATCTCTCTATCCACACTCAACCTCCGGGCTCACTTCTGAAATTTTTGCGAATCACCCACCATTTACGGAGCAATCAATAGTTAATGCATCAGGCCTTGCTGATTTCGGGGCGTCCCTTTAAAAAATAACCTTTACCAAACCGATATCATCATAGTTTTATATCTCATCTAATTTCATTCTCCCACTTACTTCAAGTAAAATTGTTAAACTTCTCGTCTTGGGCAAAAGATTGAACCTATGGCAAGTTCCGCCGAACTGTCATCCTTGAATATGTCCACCGACGTCTGTTGAGCGACCCTCTTTGCCAACAGCAGTCTGCCTAGCATCACGCTCGCAACTGCCGAACATGCCCGACTTCTTGGTTTTTTTCTCGTGCTCTTCGCTATGCGTGTTCTACTCCGTCTCCAGCGTCAGATCGTTGCCGAAGGCCACCACCACGTTGCCGGTGCCTGCAACCTGCGCGCCTTGCGAGAGCAGGTCGTGACCGGCGGCGATCTGCACGGTGTCGCCGCTGAGCGTTGTCGCCA
>NZ_AQOK01000451.1:0-1046 GCF_000364645.1 Xanthomonas sp. SHU 308
TCCACGCCTTCCGGCAGCTGCACCGCACCGGTGATGTCGGTGGTGCGGAAGTAGAACTGCGGACGGTAGCCCTTGAAGAACGGGGTGTGACGGCCGCCCTCGTCCTTCGACAGCACGTACACCTCGGCTTCGAACTCGGTGTGCGGCTTGATCGAACCCGGCTTGCACAGCACCTGGCCGCGCTCCACGTCGTCACGCTTGGTGCCGCGCAGCAGCAGGCCCGCGTTGTCGCCCGCCTGGCCCTGGTCCAGCAGCTTGCGGAACATTTCCACGCCGGTCACGGTGGTCTTCTGCGTCGCACGGATGCCGACGATTTCGATTTCGTCGCCCACCTTGATGATGCCGCGCTCGATACGACCGGTCACCACGGTGCCGCGGCCCGAGATCGAGAACACGTCTTCCACCGGCATCAGGAACGGCTTGTCCACGTCGCGCTGCGGCTCCGGGATGAACGAGTCCAGCGCGTCCACCAGCTTCAGGATCGCCGGCACGCCGATCTCGCTCTGGTCGCCTTCCAGCGCCAGACGCGCCGAACCGTGGATGATCGGGGTGTCGTCGCCCGGGAAGTCGTACTTGCTCAGCAGCTCGCGCACTTCCATCTCGACCAGCTCGAGCAGCTCGGCGTCGTCGACCATGTCGGCCTTGTTCAGGAACACCACGATGTGCGGCACGCCGACCTGGCGCGACAGCAGGATGTGCTCGCGGGTCTGCGGCATCGGGCCGTCAGCGGCCGAGCACACCAGGATCGCGCCGTCCATCTGCGCCGCACCGGTGATCATGTTCTTGACGTAGTCCGCGTGACCCGGGCAATCCACGTGCGCGTAGTGGCGCGTCGGGGATTCGTATTCCACGTGGGCGGTCGAGATCGTGATGCCGCGCGCCTTCTCTTCCGGCGCCGCGTCGATCGCGTCGTACGCCTTGAACTCGCCGCCGAAGCGCTCTGCGCCGATCTTGGTCAGCGCCGCGGTCAGCGTGGTCTTGCCGTGGTCGACGTGACCGATGGTGCCGACGTTGACGTGCGGCTTGGTGCGCTCGAACTTACCCTT
>NZ_AQOK01000452.1:0-3484 GCF_000364645.1 Xanthomonas sp. SHU 308
CAGCCCGCCCGCCGGGGCGAAGCAGTGCTTCGCCTTTTTCCGGCGAGCCCTACCCTGCCGCGGACGGCGTACATCCATGTACGCCGCCCTTCGGGTGTTTCCCCGCGATGGCCGCCGCTTCGGAAGGGAACCCGGTAAATCAAAAGCCAGGGCAACAGCCAAAGCCAAAGCCAAAGCCAAAGCCAAGCAACAGCTAATGCCAAGCAACAGCCAAAGCAACGGCAACGGCAACGGCAACGGCAACGGCAACGGTTTCGATGCTGCACGCCTTGCGTAGGAGCGGTTCAGCCGCAACAAGCGACGCCGGACAGCGAGGCCATCGATCACCTCTCCGGCTCGTTCACCAACTACTTAGACGCCGCAACACACCTTCAGCTCGTCCAAGCACAGCCAGATGGCGCCGCGCGCCGTTACGCCAGCGCTGCGTCGATCGCCGCGCGCAGGCGCGGATCCTCGGCGGTGACATCCGGGGCGAAGCGCGCGCGGACCTGGCCGTCCCGGCCAACCAGGAACTTCTCGAAATTCCACAGCACGCCCGGCGCCGGATTCGGCTCGATGCCGTAGCCGGCCAGCTTCTCGCGCATCGGGCCCTCGCCCTCGGTCTGCGGCTGCGCGGCGATCAGCGCGCGGTACAGCGGATGGGTGTCCTCGCCGGTGACCGCGATCTTGGAGAACATCGGGAAGGTCACGTCGTAGGTGAGCTGGCAGAACTGCTGGATCTCCGCCTCGCTGCCCGGCTCCTGGCCCTTGAAGTCGTTGGCCGGGAAACCGAGCACTTCCAGGCCGGCGGCCTGCTTCTCGCGGTACAGCGCTTCCAGGCCCGCGTACTGCGCGGTGAGGCCGCACTTGGAGGCCACGTTGACGATCAGCAATACCTTGCCCTCGAACGTGGCGAGGGTGGCCGGCTGGCCATCGATGCGGGTCAGCGGAATGGCGGTCAACGACTCGGACATGGGGCATTACCTCGATCGAAAGGGAGCGCCAGCATAGTCGCTGCCGGTGCGGCATGCGCAGTGCCGTGACCGCGTGACTCAGCGCACCGACAGTTAGCCTGTGCAGGCTCGTAACACCCGCTTTTGCTGCGGATCATGTGATCCCGCAGGAGCGGCTTCAGCCGCGACGGCCGCGTCCGCAAAACCTGCTCGCGACTGCCGCAAAAGGAACAAGAGCCGCGGCTACACATGTGCCTCTCTTCTTGCGCGTATCGGCCAGCGGACGAGCAGGCGAGCGGCCTGGAGACGACAACGCATCCACGATGTCGAATCGCAGCAACACTGCAGGCAAGACCAGGACACCCGCATGCTGCGCCATCTGTACAGCGCGCGCGTACGAAGCGGCCGCGCTGGTCCGCCTGGGTCGCGGCGCTGCATCCAACATGGCGCGTGCTGGTCGCACGCCATCCCGCGCCAACACAACCGCCACGACCAGTCATTCCACCTCGACACCCCGGCCGCCTTGTACCGCAAGCCCTCACTCCCGGTCGTCGCCTGCCGCCTCGTCCGCTTCGGCATCCTCCAGCGGCAGCGACAGTTCCAGCAGCGGCGCGGCCTGCGCATCGGCCAGGGTCTCGACGCCGCGCAGGCGGCGTTCGATGGTGCGGGTCTTGCGGCTGGCCTCGCCCAGGCTCTTGCCGACGGTGCTGATCTGCTTCTCGGCCTTTTCCAGGATGCCGGCGAACTTGCCGAACTCGCTCTTCACCGCCGCCAGCACACCCCACACTTCGCTGGAGCGCTTTTCGATGGCGAGGGTGCGGAAGCCCATCTGCAGGCTGTTGAGCAGGGCGGTGATGGTGGTCGGACCGGCGACGACGATGCGATGCTCGCGCTGCAGCAGGTCGGCCAGGCCGGGGCGGCGCAGGGTCTCGGCGTACAGGCCCTCGGTGGGCAGGAACATCACCGCGAAGTCGGTGGTGTGCGGCGGGGCGATGTACTTGTCGCCGATCGACTTGGCCTGCACCCGGATCGCGCGCTCCAGCTGCGCGCCTGTCGCCTGCACCAGCTCCGGATCGCCCTGCTCCTGCGCGTCGAGCAGGCGCTCGTAGTCCTCGCGCGGGAACTTGGCGTCGATCGGCAGCCACACCGGCGTGTCCTCATGGCCGCGGCCGGGCAGGCGCACCGCGAAGTCGACCATCTCGTTGCGCTCCGGGCTCACCCGCACGCCGCGTGCGTACTGTTCCTGGGTCAAGGTCTGCTCGAGGATGTTCTCCAGCTGCACCTCGCCCCAGCCGCCGCGGTTCTTGACGTTGCTCAGCACGCGCTTGAGATCGCCGACGCCGGTGGCCAGCTGCTGCATCTCGCCCAGGCCGCGCTGGACCTGCTCGAGCCGTTCGGAGACCAGCTTGAACGAGGCATCCAGGCGCGTGTTGAGGGTGGTCTGCAGCTTTTCGTCGACGGTGCCGCGCATCTGCTCGAGCTTGGCCGCGTTGTCGGCCTGCAGTTCCTTCAACCGCTCTTCCAGGGTGCCGCGCATCTCGCCCAGGCGCTGCTCGTTGCGCTGGACCAGGTCGCTCAGGCGCTGGCCGAGCGTGTCGGCGAAGCGTTGCTGCGCGTCGGCGCCTTCCTGGCGGCCCTTGCGCGCATCCTCGATCAGGGCCTCGCGCAACGCGCCCAGCTGCGCGTCGATGCGCGCGATCAGCTCGGCCTGCTGCTGGCCGAACTGGGCCATGCGCGCGTCCTGCTGCTGGCCGAAGGCGTCGAGCTGGCCGCGGATCTCGACCAGGCGCTGGCTCAGCAGCTCGGCCATGCGCTGCTGTGCGGCGCCGGCCTCGACCCGGCCGCGCCGCGCGTCCTCGGTGAGGGCTTCGCGCAGCAGGTCCAGGCGCTGGTCGGTGCGGGTGGACAGATCCGCCAGGTGGCGGGCGAAGCCCTCGCTGCGTGCGTCCTGCTGCCGCGCCAGGCTGTCGAGCTGCTCGCGCAGTTCGCCGCGACCACTGCGCTGCTCCTCGCGCAGGGCCGCCTCCAGCGCGGCGTGGTTGCCCCGCCGCAGCAACACGGCCAGCAACAGGGCGATGACGGCACACAACAGGCCGGCGAGGATCAGGAAATGGGCATCGTTCTGCATGCGGCCAGTGTAGCCGGCCGCGTCTCAATCGCTGCGCCACGCGCCGGCAGGGGGACCAGACCGGATATACCTTGGTATCGCCGTCATGGCCTCATGCAGGCTGGTGCACGCCTGGGCCGCATGCCAAGCTTTGCGCCACCCGCTCCTGGCCCGGCCAGTGGGCGGTACCGCGGCATCCGACCGCGCCAGACCATCGCGCTCCGCGCGATCCGTTCCCCTGATACCGGAGGCGAGCATGGACCCCGATCCGCATCGACGCGGCATCAGCGCCGCATTTCCCCGCCGTTCCCCTCGCCTGGTCGCTGCCCGGCGCTGAGCCGGAAGACGCACGCCGCGCACACGCTGCGACGTCCTTGCCGGCCACGCGCCGCAAGGAGGTCGTCATGTTCCTGTTCTCGCTGTTCTCCCGCCGTTTCCGCCTGCA
>NZ_AQOK01000453.1:0-2121 GCF_000364645.1 Xanthomonas sp. SHU 308
CGGAACGCCGCGCCGAAGCCAGCCGCGCCCAGGCCGCCGGCGCGAAGCTGCCGCCGAACCTGCAGGCCTTCATGGCACCGGCCGTGCCGCATGGCTCGGCCATCGCCCCCGAACGCCTGGCCGAGCGCCGCACCCGCTGGCTGCGCCTGCGCTGCGGCGAGCAGGCCTACGCCCTGGAACTGCTGAAGGTGCAGGAAGTGGTGCTGCCGGTGCCGCTGCTGGCGCTGCGCGGCACGCCGCCGGCCATGCTCGGCATCATGAACCTGCGCGGCCAGGTGGTGCCGGTGCTCGACCTCGGCGTGCACCTGGGCGCGGCGCCGATCGAGATGGACATGCAGACCCGGGTGGTGGTGCTGGAAGAGAATGGCGAGACCCTGGGCCTGCGCGTGTCCGCGGTGGAAGACGTGGCCAGCCTCAGCGACCAGCAGATCGAGCCGCCGGACAACGCCCGCATCTGCCGCATTTCCAACCATCTGTTCCGCGGCGTGGCGCGGCTGGCGCAGCAGCCGATGATCCTGCTCGACGCCGAGCAATTGCTGCACTGACCCGGGCCGGGGGCGGCAACTGGGAACGGTGCCGCACTTTCCAACCGCCGCTAAAGCTTTTCAGGCCACGGCCGTTATCTGCCATAGAACCATTGGTGCGGAGCAATGATGAGCACAGTCCCCCTTGGCGAAGATCTCGGTATCGAGACCAGCGCCGACCTGAAACAACGCCTGACCGCGTTCCTTGCGTCGGACGACGTGCTGCGGCTGGACGCCGGCGAAGTCCGCCGCATCCATACCGCATCCGTACAGGTGCTGTGCGCATTCGTCGATGCCCGTCGCAAGGACGGCAAGCGCACCGAATTCGAGGCCTGCAACGCCACCTTTCGCGACGCGGCACGCCTGCTAGGGGTCAGCGAATCGCTGGGCCTTCCTGCAACCCCTGACAATCTGAAATCTGTGGAGAACGCGGCATGAGCGCACGTATCTTGGTAGTGGACGATTCGGCGTCGATGCGCCAGATGGTCTCCTTCGCCCTCACCTCGGCCGGCTTTGCCGTCGAAGAAGCCGAAGACGGCGCGGTCGCGCTGGGCCGCGCCAAGGGCCAGCGCTTCAACGCGGTGGTCACCGACGTCAACATGCCGAACATGGACGGCATCACCCTGATCCGCGAACTGCGGCAGCTGCCGGACTACAAGTTCACCCCGATGCTGATGCTGACCACCGAGTCGGCAGCGGAGAAGAAGTCCGAGGGCAAGGCGGCCGGTGCGACCGGCTGGCTGGTCAAGCCGTTCAATCCCGAACAGCTGATCGCCACCGTCCAGAAAGTCCTGGGCTGATCCCTTCCCTCCTTTTCCGGATTCCCGCCCCATGAGCATGGACCTGCAACGTTTCCACGCCACCTTCTTCGAGGAAAGCCGCGAAGGGCTGGACGCGATGGAAGCCGGATTGCTGTCGCTGGAAGAAGGCAATCGCGACCCCGAGACCATCAACTCGGTGTTCCGCGCCGCGCACTCGATCAAGGGCGGCGCCGCCACCTTCGGTTTCGAGGCGATGGCCGGCCTCACCCACGTGCTGGAGACGCTGCTCGACGAGCTGCGCGCCGGCAAGCGCGAAGTCGAAGCGCACGCGATCGATGCCATCCTCGGCTCGGTGGACGTGCTGCGCGCCCTGCTGCGCGAAGCCGAACACGGCGTCCCGGCCGATCCAGCCGCGGTCAAGGCCGTGCACGAGCGCCTGCAGCACGCGTTGAACGGCGGCCCGGCCGCGCCCACCGTCGCCACCCCGGCGGCGAACCAGCCGGCCGAGCCGGAAGCCTGGCAGATCGGCTTCACTCCGGCGCCGTCGCTGTTCATGAGCGGCAACGACCCGCTGCGCATCATCCGCGAACTCGAACACCTCGGTCCGCTGCAGGTCGCCTGCCGCAGCACGCGCCTGCCCGGCTTCGCCGAACTCGATCCGCTCGAGGCCTACCTGGCCTGGGACCTGGGCCTGGTCGGCAAGATCCCGCGCAGCGCGATCGAAGACACCTTCGCCTGGGTCATCGACGACTGCGAGCTGGAAATTCGCCCGGTGCCGCCGCCGAGCCTGGCCACCGCGCCGGCGCCGGTGCTGACCCCGCCGCCGACCGCCGCCA
>NZ_AQOK01000454.1:0-2304 GCF_000364645.1 Xanthomonas sp. SHU 308
GCGCCGCCCGCGCCCAGCAGCAGCGCACGGCGGCCGCGCAGGTCCAGGCCGTTGCGGCCGGTCAGGTCGCGCACCAGGCCGGCGCCGTCGGTGTTGTCGCCATGCCACTGGCCGTCGCGGAAGCTGAGGGTGTTGACCGCACCGGCCGACTGCGCGCGTGCGCTGTGCACCACGCTGTGGGCGAACGCGGCTTCCTTCAGCGGCAGGGTCACGTTGGCGCCGACACCGCCGGCGGCGGCGAAGGCGGCCAGCGCCGCGGCGAACCCGTCGGCCTGGACGTCGATCGCCTCGTACTGCAGGGCGATGCCGGTCTGCTTGGCGAAGGCGGCATGGATGTGCGGCGACAGCGAATGGGCGACGGGATGGCCGAACACGGCAAAACGGGAGTTGGGCATGGAGCGCTCGTTGGTTGTTTTAGACTGGCGGCGACATTCCATGGACTCCCACATGCGGACCCCTGTCCTGCCGCTCGCGCTGGCCGCGAGTTTACTCTGCGCGCCGTGTGCGTTCGCGCTTTCCGAATTCGGCATCGAGGGCATGGGCGTGGTATCGACCGCCGCCGACGAGACCCGCGCCAGCGTCGCGCCCGACGGCCAGCGCATCGTCTGGGCCAGTCCCGACCGCCCCGGCGGGCCCGGCGGCGGCGACCTGTGGCAGGCCGTGCTGCGCGACGGGCGCTGGCGCGACCCGCAACCGCTGCCGGCGCCCGTGAACTCGCCGAGCCTGGACAGCGACCCGTTCTTCAGCGCCGATGGGCGCTGGCTGTACTTCGCCTCGGATCGCCCCGGCGGCCATGGCGGCAGCGACCTGTACCGCGCGCCGGTGCTGGCCGACGGCGGCTACGGCGCGCCGCAGAACCTGGGCGCGGCAGTGAATTCGCCGGGCAACGAGCGTGCACCGACCCTGTCGCTGGACGGCACGCGGCTGCTGTTCGCCAGCGACGGCCATGGCGGCGCCGGCGGCCTGGACCTGTTCGTGGCGCGCCAGGAGGGCCAGGCGTTCGCAGCACCGCAGGCGTTGGCCGGGGTCAACAGCGCCGACGACGAGACCGATGCGGCGTGGCTCGGCGACGGCCGTGCGCTGCTGTTCGCGCGTGCCCATGGCGGTACGAGCAGCCAGGTGCTGCTGGCGCAATGCGCCGGTGGCCGCTACGCAGATCCGCAGCCGCTGGCGCTATCGTTCAACGGCAGCGACGGCCACACCGCCGGCGCCGTGCTGGATGCGTCCAAGCCCAGCGAACTGCTGCTGTCCGGCAGCGCCCGCGCGCCCAGGGCCGGCAAGCGCGACCTGTACCGGATCAAGGCACCGGCCGCCACCGGTAGCGGCGACTGCAGGTAAGCGGATTGCGTGGCGACGCGAGGCAGATGCCGGTCTGCTGCCGCGCCGACACACAACAAGCGGGACCAGAAGGCCGTCGTGGGAGGGACTTCAGTCCCGACGCATGGCACTCGGACGCATCGCCCCGGTCGCTACACGCGCGCATCCCGCTCGGATCAGAGGCTCCCTGAAATGGCTGCCACCGTCCTCTGCCCGTCACCATGATGCGCAGCGACGATCAGGGCTGACACGCAAGAGCCTGGATCGCACTGCGATCGGCGCATCGCCTCAATACACATCGCGCCGATAGCGCCCATCCGCGCTGAGCGCATCGAGCGTGTCCTCGCCCAGGATCTCGCGCAACGCCGTATCCACGCCGCGCGCCATGCCGGCGAGGCTGCCGCAGACATACACGGTAGCGCCACGCGCCACCCAGTCGCGAACCGCGTCGGCGGCCTCGCGCAACCCGTCCTGCACGTAGCGCTTGTGCGGCTGGTCGCGCGAGAACAGCAGATCGAGGCGCTGCAGATGGCCGGCGTCGCGCCAGGCCCGCAGCTCGTCGCCGAACAGCGCATCGTGCGCGGCATTGCGTTCGCCGAACAGCAGCCAGTGCCCCTGCACGCCGGCCTGCGCGGCCTCGCGCAGCAGGCTGCGCAGGCCGGCGATGCCGGTGCCGTTGCCGATCAGCAGCATGGGCGCATCGCCATGCCGGCGGAACCCGGGGTTGGCCCGCACCTGCGCGCGCAGCACCGCGCCCACCGGCGCATGCTGACACAGCCAGCCGGCGCCCACGCCGGGGCGGCCGTCGTCGCGCAGGGTCAGGCGCACCACCAATTGCAGCAGCCCGTCGGCCGGCACCGAAGCGATCGAGTATTCGCGCAGCGGCAGGGTCGGCAGCGCGTCCACCCAGGCCTGCAGGTCATCGCCCGGCGTTGGCGGCGTCAGCGCGCGTGACGCCAGCGCCTGCCACAGCGGCTGCCGCAGGCC
>NZ_AQOK01000455.1:0-1660 GCF_000364645.1 Xanthomonas sp. SHU 308
CCGTCTGTTCCGCGTCCAGCGCCTGTGCGGCGAGCCAGGTGCGGATCGCGTCGGCCGCATGGCAGGGCTGCACTTCCAGGATGTCGCCGGCATGCCAGTGCGCCTGCGGCGGCGGCACCAGGTCGATACGCCACACCGGCGCGCCGGCGCTGCCGGGATTGAGCAGGACGCGACCGGCCAGGCCCCAGTCCAGCGGCTCCGGCGCCTGCAGCACCGGCGCCGACGCCGCCACGCCGGTGAGCGCAGACAGTTGCCATTGCCACTGCGCCAGTGCCTGCGGATCGGCGTTGTCCACTTCCAGTGGCGGGAACAGCGCCTGTGCGCCCTGCGCGTCCAGCCAGTGCTGCAGCTCCCGCGAGAAGCCGCAGAACTGCGGGTACTGGCGATCGCCCAGGCCGAGCATGGCGTAGCGCAGCTCCGGCAGGGCCTGCGCCTGGCGCAGCACGCGGCGCACGAAGCCGCGCGCCGCGTCCGGCGGTTCGCCGTCGCCGAAGGTGCTGACCACGAACAGGACGCGCTGGGCGCCGCGCAGGTGCGCCAGCTCCAGCTGCGCCAGCGAACGCACCTCCACCGCCAGGCCGGCGGCCTGCAGGTGCGCGGCGGTCTGCCAGGCCAGGCGCTCGGCCAGGCCGCTCTGGCTGGCGAAGCCCACCAGCCAGGCGCCGGCGGCATCGCCGACCAAGCCCGGCAGCGCGCGCCGCGCTGCGCGCAAGGCGCGCTTCTTGCGCCGGCGATCCAGGTACAGCATCCAGCCGGTGACGAAGAACAGCGACATGCACAGGCTCGCCAGCAGCATCGCCACGCGCCCGGGCAGGCCGAAGAAGCTGCCGCTGTGCAGCGCGAACATGCTGGTCAGCAGGCGCCGGCCCAGCGGTTGCTGCCGATACTCCAGGTGGCGCAGGACGCGGCCACTGGCCGGATCGACCTCCACGCTGTCGTAGGCGCGGTCGTGCGCCGGATCGGGCGGCAGGTAGCGGGCCACGATCGGCTGGCCGCTGCGGCCAGGCAGACGCAGGTCCAGGTAGGCGCGCTGCGCGGCCGGCACGGTGGCGAGGGCCGCCTGCAGCCGCGCGTAGTCCACCGCCGGTGGCTTCCCGCCACGACCGCCCTCCTTCTCCTTGGGTGCGGCATCGCCGCCGAGCATCGCCACCAGCCCCTGCCGGTACCAGTCGTAGGACCAGTACAGCCCGGTCGCGGCGATCAGCAGGTACACCAGCAGGCACCAGGTGCCGATCACCGAGTGCAGGCTCCACAGGAAGCTGCGTCCCTGTCGGTTCCACTCCACCGCCCACCAGGCGCGCCAGCTCCACCAGCGCCGCGGCCATCGCAAATACAGGCCGGACAGGCAGAAGAAGATCAGCACGAAGGCGCAAACTCCGGTGACCGCCTTGCCGCGCTCGCCGGCGGCCAGGCGCCGGTGCAGGTCTTCGACGAAGGAGAAGAACCCATCCAGGCGCGGCGCCGGCAGCACCGCGCCGGTGTAGGGGTCGAAGTACAGGCGGCCGCCGTCGCGGCCGGGCAGGCGCACCGCGGACGGCCGCGTGCCGGTCGGATCGATCAACACGCGGTTGCTGCGGTGCGCCCCTTCCAGGTCCAGGCGCCGCGCCAGCTCGGCCAGCGGCAGCGGCTGCTCGCCGGCGGCATGACGCGTGGCGATGGC
>NZ_AQOK01000456.1:0-1850 GCF_000364645.1 Xanthomonas sp. SHU 308
AGCGGCGGATTGGCCAGGCGCACGATCTCGTCCTCGAAGGCGAGCGTGGCCCCGCTCAGGCCCATCACCGACAGCACCAGCCCGGCGCTGATGCCGAGCAGCCAGTGCAGCTGGAACAACAAGGACTTGATCACGTCGGCGCGGTGCGGGACAGGGCGGTCGCGCATTGTAAATGAGAACGCTTATCGCATGCGATTGATCCGTCGCCGCGCGACGTCTACCGCCAAACGTGACCCACGGCGCAGTTGCCATTTGCGGCACATCCAGCGGTCACCCGACAGACATCGAATCTCGCCAGTTTCTTCACCTCTCCTGACCAGCCGAGGTTCCTGCAATGTCCGTCTCCCTGCGCGGTTGTCTTGCCCTGCTTGCGCTGTTCGCCGCCCAGGCGGCAAGCGCCGCCACCAGCTGTCCCACGCTCTACGCCGGCGGCAAGGCGCCGACGCTCGACGCGTCGATCACCAGCCGCACCACCGAGGTCTGCCATACCGAATACGTGCTGATGGCCTCCGGCGTGACCAAGGGCCCGCTGTACTCGGCCGAGCACATCACCGACCAGCAGGTCGCCGGCGCCGAATCGATCGGCCGCGTCGGCTCCTTCCACGACGAGACCGGCATCCCGGCCGCCGACCGCTCGCATACCTCGGACTACACCAACTCCGGCTTCGACCGCGGCCACATGACCCCGGCCGGCGACGCCTCGACCACCAACTCGGAGAAGGAAACCTTCTCGATGGCCAACGTGGTCCCGCAGGACCACAAGCTCAACACCGGCGAGTGGGCGCGGATCGAAGAGCAGGTGCGTCAGCTGGCCAAGCAGCGCGGCGAGGTCTATGTGGTCACCGGCCCGGCCTTCGATAGCGGCACGCGCAGCAGCATCGGCGCCGACCACGTGCAGATCCCGGACTACGTGTGGAAGGCGGTGTACGAACCGGGCAACGGCGCGGCCGCCTACATGTGCGTCAACGACAGCACCATCAACTGCGACGTGGTGTCGATCAACGACGTCATCACCATGTCCGGCGTGGATCCGTTCCCGGCGATCAGCGCCAGCATGAAGGCCAACCCGATCGCGCTGACGTTGCCGTAAGCGGGGATTGGGGATTCGGGATTCGGGATTCGTAAAAGCATCCTGACATCCCTGCCCGGTTGGGGCGGCCGGAGGCGCGTGTGCGCCAGCCGGCCGCCACCGCAAGCGCACGCCCCTCAGGCGGTGTGCGCCGTCATCGCCTCGACCAGGGCCGAGAACACGGCACTGCAGGCGGCGCTGCCGCGTACGTCCTGGTGCATCACGATCCAGCTCTCCAGGCCGACGCGCACCTGCTGCGGCAGCACCGGCAGCAGCGCCGGCGTGCGCCGCGCCAGCGCGACCTGGCAGAAGCCGATGCCGCAGCCGGCGCGCAGCAAGGCCAGTTGCGCCAGGTCGCTGTCGGCGCGCAACGCGAACGCCTCGCGCCGCCACGGCGGCAGCGCACTGCGGGCGGCGCGCAGGAACGGCGTTTCCGTATCGAAGCCGATCAGCGCGTGCTGCGGCAGTTCCTCCAGCGCCTGCGGCAAGCCATGCCGGTCCACGTAGTCCTGGTGCGCGAACAGCGCCACCGCCACCTCGCCGACGCGGCGCGCGACCAGCACGTCCTGGGTGGGCCGGGTCATGCGTACCGCCACGTCGGCCTCGCGGTGCAGCAGGTCCTGCACCCGGTTGCTCAACACCAGTTCCAGCCGCAGGTGCGGATGTGCGCGGCGCAAGGCCGCCAGCACCGGCGGCAGCACTTCCGCGCCGATCACCTCGCTGGCGGCGATGCGCACCGTGCCGCGCACCGCATCGCCGTGGCGGCCCGCCGCGCGCTGCA
>NZ_AQOK01000457.1:0-1983 GCF_000364645.1 Xanthomonas sp. SHU 308
CGCGCCGCGCGGGGAGCGCGTCGCCGCCCCCGGGCGACGCGGCGATCGCGCGGCCGCGCCCCTTGCACATCCATCCGGATGAAGAGATATACTCGCCACACCGCCCGCTGCGTTGCGCCCATGACCGCCATCAGCTTCGAGTTCTATCCGCCCAAGACCGACGAGCAGCGCGCGCAGCTCGACCGCACCGCCGCGCGGCTCAAGGCCTACGCCCCGGAGTACGTCTCCTGCACCTTCGGCGCCGGCGGCTCGACCTTGAGCTACACCTCCGAGACCGTGCGCCACCTCAAGCAGCACCACCGTTTCGAGGCCGCGCCGCACCTGTCCTGCGTGGGCGGCAGCCGCGAGGAGATCCGCGAGTTGCTCAAGCTGTACCGCGCCATCGGCTGCCGCCGCCTGGTCGCGCTGCGTGGCGACCTGCCGTCGGGCATGGGCCACCCGGGCGACCTGCGCTATGCCGCCGACCTGATCGCCTTCATCCGCGCCGAGCACGGCGACGCCTTCCATCTGGAAGTGGGCGCGTATCCGGAGACGCACCCGCAGGCCCACGACGCGCTCAGCGACCTGCGCCACTTCAAGGCCAAGGTCGATGCCGGCGCCGATGCCGCCATCACCCAGTACTTCTACAACGCCGACGCCTACTTCCACTTCGTCGACGCTGTGCGCAAGCTCGGCGTGCAGATCCCGATCGTGCCCGGCATCATGCCGATCTCCAACTTCAGCCAGCTGCGGCGTTTCTCCGAGCAGTGCGGCGCGGAAATCCCGCGCTGGATCGGCAAGCGCATGCAGGCCTACGGCGACGATGCCGAGGCCATCCGCGAGTTCGGCGCCGACGTGGTCGCCACCTTGTGCCAACGCCTGGTCGACGGCGGCGCCCCCGGGCTGCATTTCTATACGCTCAACCTGGCCAAGCCCACCACCAGCGTCCTGGCACGTCTGCGCGGCGACGTCGCCGCCGGCTGAGTGTCGCGGCCGCTGTCGCTAGGGATTCGGGATTCGGGATTCGGGAATGGCAACAGCAGCGCGAAGCCTCGCTTTGGCGAATCCCCAATCCCGAATCCCCAATCCCCGCTCGTAAGGCATTCGCTCCGCGGTCACGCCGACTGCGGCTACCCTGCGGCGATGCGCCTGCTCCCGCCGATGCTGCTGCTCCTGTGCCTGTGGGGCCTCGCCACGCCCGCGATGGCGCAGCGGGTGAACCGTTGCACCGGCTCCGACGGCACCACCGTGTTCAGCGATCGCCGCTGCGAGGACCTCGGCGCGATCGATCGCCTGCCGCCACCGGTGGCGCCCGGCAATGTCGGCAGCGCCGCTCGCGGCCTGGCGCCGCCGCAGTGCGTGCGCCGGCTCAGCGTGCTGGTCCAGCAGATCCGCAGTGCCGTGGACGCCCGCGACGTCAACCGGCTATCGGCACTGTACTGGTGGAACGGCGTTTCCGACGACGGCGCGCAGCGCATCTTCGACCGGCTGGAGGCGATCGTGCGCCGCCCCCTGGTGGCGATCGTGCCGGTGTTGCCGGACACCGTCGGGACGACCGCTCCCGCAGCCGGCACGTCGTCGACAGCCGCGCCCGCGACAACGGCCACGTCGGCCGCGGGGGATGCCGACGGTGGCGAGGCACCATCGCGCCCGCATCCGACCGGCCTGCGCCTGCAGCAGACCCTCGCCGGCAGCATCACCCCCGCCTCCACCGTGCTGGACCTGCGCAGGCAGTACGACTGCTTCTGGATCAGTTTCTGAGGAGCCGGGAATGGGGAATGGGGATTGGGGAATCGCGAAAGCGGCTCCCTGCGCGCGCACTGCGTCACCTGTAGGATCGGCTTCAGCCGCGACGCGGTGGAGCCGGGATTGGGGATTGGGGATTCTGGAACCGCAACAGCGGTTCCCCCGTACGCGGCTCCCCCCGCCCAGGAGCGGCGCCAGCCTCGTCGGACACTGTGGGAGGGACTTCAGGGCACCTCTAAAAACCCCGACTTTGGCATC
>NZ_AQOK01000458.1:0-600 GCF_000364645.1 Xanthomonas sp. SHU 308
GCTGCTGTCGACCGTGGTGAGCGTGGTGCTGTTGAGGTCATTACCGGCGACCACCGCGAGACCGTTGCCAGCGTCGAGCTTGGCGGCGGTCAGGTTGACGTCGTGGCCGGCGCTGAGCACCAGGTTGCCGCCGGCGGTGAGCGCCTGCTGATCGATGTCCTGGGTGGTCGTGGTGGTGACGACCTTGGTCTTGCCCTGGCGGCTCTGGTCGGTGACGGTGCGACTGTCGCCCAGCACCGACGTGACATTGAGATCGTGCCCGGCCGCGGCGATCAGGTTGCCATCGGCCTTCACTTGGGCCTGGCGGATGGTGAGGTCGTTGCCGGCGGCCAGTTGCAGGCTGCCGCCGGTGGCGATGCTGGTACGCACCGTGGCCTTGCCGTTGGTGTCGGTGACCGGGGTCAACGACAGGTCGTGCCCGGCCTGCAGGGCGGCGTCGCCGCCGGCGGCGATCGCCACGCCATGCAGTTGCAGGTCGTTGCCGGCCTGCATGGACAGGTTGTTGCCGACGGTCAGGCTGGTGCCATCGCCGCCGCGGCTCAGACCGGACTCATCGCGCAACGCGGTCGGCTGCAGCGTGAGGTTGTTGCCCGCCAGCAG
>NZ_AQOK01000459.1:0-377 GCF_000364645.1 Xanthomonas sp. SHU 308
CGATGGTGCCGGTCAGGCTGAGGTCGCGGCCGGCCTGCAGCAGCAGGTTGTTGCCGGCAGTGATGCCCGAACGCAGGTCGCCGCCTGCGATGGCGTCGCGGGTGGTGCTGGTGAGGTCGCGACCGGCGCTGAGCAGCACGTCGCGGCCAGCGATCTGGCCGCCGAGGTTGAGCAGGTCCTGATTGGCCTGCAGCGCCACGGTACCGCCGGACACGATACGGCCCTGGTTGAGCAGGTTACCGGCGGTGGCGCTGACGTTGGCGCCACTGATGGTGCCGCTGTTACTCAGGTTGGCCGTAGCGTTGAGCACGGTGTCGCCTGCGCCGCCGGCCAGCAGTACGCCGTCGCTGCGCAGGGTCAGCGCGGTCTTCGACGAC
>NZ_AQOK01000460.1:0-743 GCF_000364645.1 Xanthomonas sp. SHU 308
CAGGAAAGCCAAGAAATGCGTTGGCTTGCGATCGAAGCGCGTGGCGATACGGCGGAACTGCTTGAGCTTGGCGAAGCAACGTTCGATGCGATTGCGTAACCGGTAGCGTGCTTTGTCGTAGCGGCGCGGCCGCTGGCAACTGCGTGGAGGGATCACCGCCTTGGCGCCTCGTGACCTGATCAACGCCACCAGTTCCCGACTGTCATAGCCCTTGTCGGCCAGCACATATTTCGGCTTGAACCCGGCCAACAAGGCGCGCGCCTGCGTGATGTCGTTACGCTGCCCACCTGTCAGCACGACCCGCACCGGCCGGCCCTGGCTATCCACGGCCAAGTGGATCTTTGTGCTCAGGCCTCCTCGGGAGCGCCCCAGAGCCGAGTCCGAAGCCCCCCTTTTCCGGTCGCCGCCTGTGCATGCGCCCGGACGATGCTGCTATCGATCATCAGGTACTCGTTGTCTCGAGCCCGAGTCAGGCTCTGGAAAATCCGCTCCCAGACGCCCTTGGCGGCCCAACGGGTAAAGCGTTTGTGCACGCTTTTGTAGGCCCCGTAGCGCGGCGGCAGATCACTCCAGCGTGCGCCGGAGCGCAACACCCACAGCACGCCATTGACGAAAGTCCGGTTGTCGGCTGCTGTGCGGCCCGGGTCACTGGCTTTGCCTGGAAGCAAGTCTTCGATCCGCTCCCATTGGCTCTGGGTCAATTCATAGCGGCTGGGCCGCGACGTGATGGTCTTCGACATCCC
>NZ_AQOK01000461.1:0-381 GCF_000364645.1 Xanthomonas sp. SHU 308
CTCAAAGCGCTGGTGCGCCGGCGCCAGGATCTGCAACAGATGCTGCAGATGGAGCGCAACCGGCTGGAGGTCGCTCCGGCCCAAGTGAAGGACTCGATCCAGGTCCATCTGGCCGATCTGCAACACCACATCGCCCAGATCGAGCAGGCTATCGATGACCATATCGACCAGGATCCGACCTTGCGTGGGCAGCGCGAGCTGCTGGTGAGCATCCAGGGGATTGCCGACACCAGCGCGGCCTTGATGCTGGCCGAGCTTGGCGATGTGAGGCGCTTCGCCGATGCCTCGGCGGTGACCGCCTTCGCCGGCCTGAATCCGTGCCTGCAGGAGTCGGGCGAGCGCAAAGGCCACGTCTGCATCTCGCGCACCGGCTCGCCCCGC
>NZ_AQOK01000462.1:0-946 GCF_000364645.1 Xanthomonas sp. SHU 308
TGGCCGCGCAGCCGCAGGACGGCAGCGACGGCGGCGCGCTGCCCGCGCTGGGCGACACCAGCGACCGCGTCGCCGACAGCATCGGTACCCTCACCCACCTGGTCCGCAGCGCCTTGCTGCCGGCTGCCGCGGCCGCCAAGGAACAACCGCAGGTGACCGCGCACCGCAGCGGGTGAACGCGCCATCGCCTCACCCTGGCCGTGCGGTCGCTGCTGCAGAGGGCCACGCGGCCTTGCCCCGCGCCATGCCATGCACTCACCTCCCGTCGTCCCGCACGCTCTAGACTCTCGCCCTGCTTCCCGGAACCCAATGCCGATGAACGAGATCCTGTCCCGCCAGCACGCCATCGCTCTCGACGCCGCCGATCCGCTGCGCGCCCTGCGCCAGGAGTTCCTGTTCCCGCAGCACCAGGGTGCCGACCAGGCCTACTTCGTCGGCAACTCGCTGGGCCTGCAGCCGCGCGGCGCGCGCGCCGCGGTGCAGGAGGTGCTGGACAAGTGGTCGTCGTTGGCGGTGGAAGGCCATTTCAACGGCGACACCCAGTGGATGACCTACCACGAACTGCTGGCCGCGCCGCTGGCGCGCCTGGTCGGCGCGCACCCGCACGAAGTGGTGGCGATGAACACGCTGACGGTGAACCTGCACCTGCTCATGGTCAGCTTCTACCGGCCCACCCGCGAGCGCCCGGCGATCCTGATCGAGGCCGGCGCGTTTCCCTCCGACCAGCATGCGGTGGCCTCGCAGATCCGTTTCCACGGCTTCGACCCGGCCACCGACCTGATCGAAGTGCAGCCCGACGGCGTCGATGGCACCGTGTCGCTGGCGGCGATCGAGCGCGCCATCGCCGAGCACGGCCCGCGCCTGGCGCTGGTGCTGTGGCCGGGCGTGCAGTACCGCACCGGCCAGGCCTTCGACCTGGCCGCGGTGGCGCGGCTGGCGCGCGCGG
>NZ_AQOK01000463.1:0-2785 GCF_000364645.1 Xanthomonas sp. SHU 308
CGCCCGATTCTTGCAGGGCCGGCTCGACGGCCAAGCTGGCGCTCAATCGCCCCACGGAAACGGTCGTTGCCCAGTGCGTGTTGCCGCTGAGGAGAAACGGGGTCAGGTAGGCTTCCCAATTGAAACACGTGGCAAAAGCCAAGACCGGTGCTTTGCTGGCATAGGCCCGTATGGCCACCCGCGCAAAGGATCCAACTCATTCGATTAAGTGAATCTGACCTCGTTAGTCCGATGGCATGTGCAGCAAGCAGCGTCAGATGTTAGGCTACAAGTATGGGAATAGACATTCACCTTGAAGCCGATGAGCGCCTTTCAATTATCGCCATCTCTACAACATTACGTGAATTGGGCGCACTGGGCATAACTAGCGGCGACACTACAGCCGAAGGATTCTTCGACTCCGGACTGTCCGTTTACGCCACATGTGAGTTCCACGATCGGACGTTATACACAGAGGATACCAAAGGCATGGATTTTCCTGTAGCCATTCGTTGTTACTTGCGAATAAAAGGTCCCGAGCCGGCGGGATTATCTGCGACTGGCGACCTCGAGAAGTTCATTAAGCGAATTGCAACCAGAACTGACGCTAGATTTTTAGTTTCACTCCAGCATGAATCGGCCTTATATTGGAAAAATGACGATGGCCTGCATGCTGCCCAGTCGGCAACACGTTTAGAAACGGGGTCAGGTTGACTTCCTAAGTGAAACTACCCCGTTACACGGTCCAGACCAAGAAACGGTGCTTCGCAGGCATAGGCCCGCATGCCCGCGCAAGGGTTCAACTCAATCGATAAGTGAACCTGGTCCCGTTAGTCGTTCATCCCGATACCACTTTTTCAAACGAGCCCAATTAGCTATTCTCACCACAATGAGCTCTACCATATTTCTTCATTACTTCCATCAAGGCCGCGAAAGGGCTGTCCCGTTCAAGCAAGTGCTTACCTTCCTCATGAAATACGGCACACCTGGCGTTGGACCCTATAGCAACGAGATAGTGTTCCCCGCCGAGCAGATCGCAGATACAGCGAATGTTGTGCGTGACGGAGATGAAGACGCCCTTTGTATAGCATTCAACAGACCGGTAATAAACGATCAATTTCGACAGCTTGTGTTTGAAGCAATGCAAAAATTCGGCTTTTCAGCATATGAAGATGCTTTTGATTGGGCGTACGTTCTTCCAGGGTCAGGCGGCGATGTTCCTCAAGCGCTGCTGGAAGAGTTATCGGATGGAGTTCAAGAGGTCCAAATCGCAGCGCAGTTGTGGCCCGACCATTAACTGGGTGACCTCTGATGGCTTCAGTCTCAATTAAAAGATCATCTTCGCTGTACAGCATCGGCAGTTGACATCCCCAAAAACCAGCAGCACCATCACCTCCAAGGAGCGTAGAAACTCCTCTCATAGCGGCACCCACCTCCGTCAAACCGGTGGTTTTTTTTGCCTGTTCGCAGGCACACTCCGACGCGCTGTCTGCGTCGGGAGGGCGGCGAATACAACACCCTTCGGGGAAATAAGCCCGCCGTCTATGAGCGGTTTCTAACCTCCCGACATCCCGTCGCCGTTCGGCGCGGGTTCCTGTCTGCCAAGGAGGTTGTGTCATGCGTCAACCGTCACCCCGCCCCGCCGCTCCCTGCAAGCGCAAGTCGCACAAGCATCGCCATTGCCCACAGTGGACGATCGCCGAATCGACGCTCATCTCCATGCTGACACCCGAACAGGTCGCCGCCGCCAACGCCGCCGATCTTGCCCGCGCCTCGCGCCCGCCCCGCCGCCCACGCCTGCCACAGCAGTGCACCGTCGGCTGCGGCCACTCCGCCAACGGCGAGCGCACGCCCGCGCTGCGCCTGGGCGGCCGCTGGATGGAAGAGCTGGGTTTCACCATCGGCAGTACGCTGCGCTTGCAGGTGCACGACGGCGAACTGGTGGTGAGCGTGGCCAGCAAGGACTGACACGGCCGTCGCCCACCACGCGTATCAGGAAGATCGCTGAGATGGCGACTAACCACTTGTTTCAAGAAATTGCAAATTGCACTTACCCCTCAGCTCCCCTAGATCGACAACCACGGTTGCCCCGGGAACGGGGTCAGGTTGATTTCATAGCCATAGTCTCGCCTGGTCGATGGCAGTCTACACGCTGGCTGGCCTGGGCAATGGCCAGATAGCGGCAGTTATCATGTATTCTGAATGACTATGGACGACGCCAAAAACCCGATCGCGTGCCCCAAGTGCTTGAGCACTTCTCACATTCGCGAGAAGACGCTTCTCATTGGATCCGCAAGTCCGAGAAAAATTTTTGGGGACGGTGAGGAGCGAGCCGGGTATCGACGAAAAGATCAACTTGCCGTGGATGAATGCAAGAGCGAAAAGTTGCAACCAGAACCACTACAGCAGTTCGTGGCTGGATATTACTGTGGAGTCTGCGGAATTGGCTTCCTGCCCGATGATATTGTCGAAAGCTCAATCTGGCCTGCTCCCGTTTTGTTTCGAGAATAAGCACGGAAATCGGCCACTCACCGACCAACCCGAGGCCGCCTCCTTAACGCGCCACCCACATCGCATCCCAGCCACCGCATGATCGCGCTCCTGCTTCCCCTGCTGGTGCTCGCCGCCCTCGGCTTCGTCCTCAGCCTCATCGTCCACGTGATGGCGCTTGCCGGGTACGTGCCGCCAGGCGGCGAGGCCGTCTTCGCCATGCACTTCGGCGTCTTCATCGTCTGGTTGCCGACCGCGCTGCTTTCCCAGTAAACAGTAAACAGGGGTCAGAGTGCACTTCCATCTTCTTCTACTA
>NZ_AQOK01000464.1:0-5285 GCF_000364645.1 Xanthomonas sp. SHU 308
CCTCACCCCAACCCCTCTCCCGGTGGGAGAGGGGCTAAAGCTGCTGTCGGAAGTCTCCGCGATGCGCCGTCAGGACCTGACCTGGCCGCGCGCGTCCACTCGCGTCGAGCATCCGCTGTCTGCCAGCCTCCGCGCGCCGCCCGCGTTCCGCCCTCAGAGCACGCCGCGCTTCATCTGGTCGCGCTCGATGCTCTCGAACAGCGCCTGGAAGTTGCCTTCGCCGAAGCCCTCGTTGCCCTTGCGCTGGATGATCTCGAAGAAGATCGGGCCGATGCAGTTCTGGGTGAAGATCTGCAGCAGCTTGCGCTGCTTGGTCTCCAGGTCGGCGTCGATCAGGATCTTGTTGCGCGCCAGCCGCGCCACGTCCTCGCCGTGATTGGGGATGCGCTGGTCGATCACCTCGAAATAGGTGTCCGGCGTGTCCAGGAACTCGACACCGGCCGCGCGCATGCGCTCGACGGTCTCGTAGATGTCGTCGGTGAAGCAGGCGATGTGCTGGATGCCTTCGCCGCGGTAGGCGTCCAGGTACTCGTTGATCTGGCTCTTCGGATCGGACGATTCGTTGAGCGGGATGCGCACCACGCCGTCCGGCGCGGTCATCGCCTTGGACACCAGCCCGGTCTTGGCGCCCTTGATGTCGAAGTAGCGGATCTCGCGGAAGTTGAACAGGCGCTCGTAGTAGTCCGACCAGCGCTGCATGTTGCCGAAGTACAGGTTGTGGGTCAGGTGGTCGATGAAGGTCAGGCCGAAACCGGCCGGATGCTGCTCGGCACCGGGCACCGGCTCGAACTCGGTGTACACCGAGCCCTTCTCGCCGTACTGGTCGACCAGGTACAGCATGCAGTCGCCGATGCCCTTGACCACCGGTGCCGGCACCGCGCGGGTGTCGGCCTTGTCGGCGATCGCTTCGCCGCCGTTCTCCAGCACCTTGGCGAACACGTCGTCGGCCGGGTGCCGGAAGCGGATCGCGAAGCCGCAGGCGCAGGGACCATGTGCGGCCGCGAAATCGGCGGCGAAGGAATCCGGTTCCTCGTTGACCAGGAAGTTGACCCCGCCCTGGCGGTACACGGTGATCGCGCGCTGGCGATGGCGCAGCACCGCGGTGAAGCCCATGCTGCGGAAGTACGCGTGCAACTGCTCGCCCTGCCCGGCCGGCGCGGCGAATTCCACGAACTCGAAACCGTCGATGCCCATCGGGTTCTCGAAGGTGGTGACCTGCATGCCGAGGTTGGTCGGCTGCGACGGATGCTGCGCTTGTGCATTCATGACGCGTCTCCTGGAGGGGGGAGTCGCGGCGGCCGGGCCGAAATTTCGGATGCGGACGGGCGCCAGACTCGCGAGAATGGACCGTAGTATCCTCCGTTATAGTTACAAGTGAAACCACCAGCAAGGTGCAATGCAGCATGACGATCGCCACGCCCACTCCCACGCCCGACTCGCCCTCCCTGGATCTGGAACGGTTCCTGCCGTACCGGATCAGCGTGCTGTCCAACCGCATCAGCAGCAACATCGCCCGCGTCTACGGCGAGCGCTACGGCATGGCGGTGACCGAGTGGCGGGTGATGGCGGTGCTGGCGCTGTATCCGGGGCTGTCGGCCGGCGAGGTCTCCGAGCGCACCGCGATGGACAAGGTGGCGGTGAGCCGGGCGGTGGCGCGGCAGCTGGAGCGTGGCTTCATCCAGCGCGAGACCCACGGCGACGACCGCCGCCGCTCGGTGCTGCACCTGACCGCGGCCGGGGTGGAGGTGTACCAGGTGGTGGCGCCGATGGTGCTGGAATGCGAACGGCGCCTGCTGGCGCCCTTCAGCGAGGACGAGCAGCGGCTGCTGAACCGGCTGATCGACCGCCTGGCGGCCGAGGGCCTGCCGAGCATGACCGGGCGCTGAGGCGCCGGGGCCCGTGACATCGGGGCCTCGAACACCGCAGGAGCGGGATCAGCCGCGACCGGGCATTCCAGGGAAGCCCGGTCGCGGCTGATCCCACAAAAGGGGACAAGACCCGCTCCTACGAGAATTGCGCTTCGCGGCCGCTCAGGCCTTCGGGGGCGCCCATTCCTTGAGGAAGTCCGAGAACTTCCTGCGGTCGTAGTCCTTGCCCTTCTGCAGGTCGGCGAGCACCTGCGAGTGCAGCAGCTTGCCGTCGGCGTCGAGCACCAGCAGGTGCGGGAAATCGACGATCTTCGGGTACTGCGCCATGAACGCCTCGTTCTTGTTGGCGTCGCTGACGTTGACCTTGACCCAGACGAAGTTGGCGTCGCGGAAGCTGCGCAGTTCCGCATCGCCCTCGATGAAGGTGTCCAGGGTGTGGCACCAGTCGCACGCCTCGTTGCCCACGTCGAGCAGGATGCGCTTGCCGCCGCGCTTGGCCTCGACCATGGCGGTGTCCAGGTCGTCGGCCGGATTGCGCTGCGGATCGAACTGCGCGCCCAGGGCCTTGGCCGCGGCCACGTCGGCGGCGGCCGGGGTATTGCCCGAGGCCACCGGCTGGTTGGGGTCGGCCACCGGCGGCTTCTGCACCGAGGTGTCCAGCGGCTTGGCCGGCGCCTGCGCGTCGGGCGGCGCCGCGGTCTGCCCGCACGCGCTCAGCGCCAGCATCGCCGCCAGGGCAGCGCAGATCGTCTTGTTCATCGCCATTGCGTCGTCCTCAGGTTACTTCACACCGTGCATCAGCTTGCTGATCAGCGGCGCGATCAGGAACAGCACCACGCCGGCGCCCAGCAGCGCCCAGAAGCCGAAGGTATACCCGCCCAGCGCGGACGACACGGTCATGCCGCCTTCGCCGCTGACATGGCTGGCGAAGATGCCGGACAGGTTGTTGCCGATGCCGGTGGACAGGAACCAGCCGCCCATGCCGAAGCCGACCAGCCGCACCGGCGCCAGCTTGGTCACCATCGACAGTCCGATCGGCGACAGGCACAGCTCGCCCACCGACTGGATGACGTAGACCATGAACAGGGTCCAGAACGGGATCTTGCCGGCGTCGTTGACCAGGCTCGACAGCGCGAACATCAGCAGCAGGAAGGCCAGGCCGTTGAACACCAGGCCGAGCGCGAACTTGCGCGAGATCGACGGATTGAAGCGGCCGGCCTTGACCCAGATCCAGGCGATGACCGGCGCCAGGGTGATGATCGCCAGCGAGTTGACCGACTGGAACCACGCGGTCGGGAAGGTCCAGTCGCCGAACTGGCGGTTGACGATCTCGTCGGCGAGGAAGGTGAAGGAACTGCCGGCCTGCTCGAAGAACATCCAGAACAGCACGTTGAAGGCGAAGATGATCAGCATCGCGATGACCTTGTCGCGCGCCACCTTGCCGTTGCGGATGCCTTCCACCAGCAACATGATCGCCAGGGCCACGAACATGGTGCTGAGGATCCACTGCAGCACTTCGGCGCCGGCGGCCAGCGCCAGGTACACCGCCGGGACCGCCACCAGCATGCCCAGCAGCACGTAAACCACGCGCATGCCGCCGGCACCGCCCGGCAACGGCGCACCGATGCCCTTGAGCTGGCGGCGGCCGAACCAGAACCACACCAGGCTGATCAGCATGCCGATGCCCGACGCGATGAACACCATCTTGTAGGACGGCATCGCTTCGGTGCCGAACACCTTCTCCGCCAGCTGCTGGGTCAGCCACGGCGCGATCATCGCGCCCAGGTTGATGCCCATGTAGAAGATGGTGAACCCGCTGTCGCGGCGCGGATCGGCGGCGCTGTACAGCTTGCCGACCATGGTCGAGATGTTGGGTTTGAACAGGCCGTTGCCGACCACCACAGTGGCCAGGCCCAGCTCGAAGACCTGCGGGTTGGGCACGGAGATCAGGAACAGCCCGGTGGACATCACCGCCGCACCGACCAGGATCGAGCGCTGGTAGCCGAGCACCCGGTCGGCGATGTAGCCGCCGAAGATCGCCGCCGCGTACACCAGTGCCAGGTAGGCGCCGTAGGTGGCGCTGGCCGGCGCCTGGCCGGCGCCCTGGCCGTCATAGAACTGCGCCACGATGTACAGCACCAGCGCCCAGCGAATGCCGTAGAACGCGAAGCGTTCCCAGAACTCGGTCATGAACAGCATCCACAGCGGACGCGGATGCCCCAGCAGGGTCTTGAATTCGGGCGGTTGCGCTGACGGCGGTTGCGGTGAGGCGGGGTTGTTCGACGCGACGACGTCAACGCTCATGCGGTGTTCCCTTGCGTATTCAGGATGGGCTGGGGCGGTGCGTCCGGCCAGGCCGGGCAACGGGCGAGCATCACCGAGCGACGGCGTGGCGTCAAATGCGTGGTGGGGACGGGACTCGGGGCCCGGGGCCCGGGACCCGGAAAGGCGGGCTCTCGAAGACCAGGGATTCCGGGCGAGAAGGCGATGTGCGCATGCGGTACACCAGCTTCCACGCGGCACGCTACGCGGAAAGACGAACGCATCCGACCACGACGCAGCGCAGCAAGGCCGAGCGGCGCCTGCCCGCGCGCTCCACTACGGCGCTTGCGACGCCTCATCCGGATCCCGGGTCCCGAGTCCCGGGTCCCGGCTTTCCAGCCCCACCGACGTCCGCACCTCGAACAACTCCGGAAAGAAGGTCAGCGCCAGCGCCTGCTGCAGGAAGCCGACGCCGCTGGAGCCGCCGGTGCCGCGCTTGAAGCCGATCACCCGCATCACCGTGCGCATGTGGCGGAAGCGCCACAGCTGGAACTGGGTCTCCAGGTCCACCAGGTCCTCGCACAGCGCGTACTCGCGCCAGTAGCGGTCGGTGTTCTCGTAGATGCGCTCGAACACCGGGCGCAGCAGCGGGTCGCTGACGTGCGGCTGGCGCCAGTCGCGGGCGTGGTACGGCGCCGGCACCGCGTGGCCGAAGCGGGCCAGGTAGCGCAGGAACTCCTCGTACAGGCTGGGCGCCTCCAGCACCGCCTGCAGCGCCGCCTGGCCCTGCGGGTCGTGGTCGAACACCGGCAGCATCTGCGCGTTCTTGTTGCCGAGCATGAATTCGATGGTGCGGTACTGCAGCGACTGGAAGCCGGAGGACGGACCCAGCACGTCGCGGAAGCCCATGTACTCGGACGGGGTCAGGGTCTCCAGCACCGACCACTGCTCGGTCAGCAGCCGCAGCACCTGCTTGCTGCGCGCCAGCACCTTGCGGCACTGCCACACCTGGTCGCGCTGCAGGTGCGCGATCGCCGCGCCCAGCTCATGCGCCAGCAGCTTCAGCCACAGTTCCGAGGTCTGGTGCTGGACGATGAACAGCAGTTCGTCGTGGTGCGGCGGGTTCGACAGCGGCTGCTGCGCCGACAGCAGCCG
>NZ_AQOK01000465.1:0-3378 GCF_000364645.1 Xanthomonas sp. SHU 308
TGGATGCCGGCTTCGAGCGGGCGCTGGTTCTGTTCGACGGGCATGGGCGGCGTGGGCGTTCCGGGCCGGCAAGGGTACCGCAGCGACGAATGTCACACATTCGTCAGCACCGGCTGACAAACTCCGGCACAATCGTCGGCGGCGCCTGGGGGGTGCCGTCAAGTCATATGCGTTAGTCCACGTCTTCAAGGATTGGGGAGATCTTGTTCATGCGAACCATGCTGCTTCGAGCTGCAGTGTTGTCGTGCGCGCTGGGTGGTGCCGGGTACGCCCAGGCCCAGGTGGTCATCAGCCAGGTCTATGGCGGTGGCGGCAACAGCGGCGCCACCTACAAAAGCGATTTCGTCGAATTGCACAACAACGGCAGCGAGGCGGTGAGCCTGGCCGGCTGGTCGGTGCAGTACGCCTCGGCCGCCGGCAGCAGCTGGCAGGTCACCACGCTCAGCGGCAGCATCGCGCCGGGCGGCTACTACCTGGTCAAACAGGCCGACGGCAGCGGCGGCAGCACCGCGCTGCCCACGCCCGACGCCACCGGCACCATCGCCATGAGCGGCAGCGCCGGCAAGATCGCGCTGAGCAAGAGCAGCGCCGCGCTGAGCGGCGCCTGCCCGGCCGGCAACGCCGACTTCGTCGGCTACGGCAGCAGCGCCAGCTGCGCCGAGGGCAGCGCCCCGACCGCCGCGCCCAGCAACACCCTGGCGGTGCTGCGCGGCAACGGCGGCTGCACCGACAGCGACAACAACAACGCCGACTTCGCCACCGGCGCGCCGACCCCGCGCAACAGCGCCGCGCCGGTCAGCCTGTGCGGCGGCGGCAACCAGCCGGTGGCCAGCGTGGCCAACGTCAGCCGCGCCGAAGGCGACAGCGGCAGCAGCGCATTCGTGTTCACGGTGACGCTGAGCCAGCCGGCCGGCAGCGCCGGCGTGAGCTTCACCGTCGCCACCCGCGACGGCACCGCCACTGCCGGCAGCGACTACCAGGCACTGGCCGCGACCCAGGTGACCATCCCGGCCGGCGAAAGCAGCGCCGAGGTGCGCGTGCTGGTCAACGGCGACACCAACAACGAGCCCGACGAGACCTTCTACCTCGACATCACCGGCGTCAGCGGTGCACTGCCGTCCACGCTGACCGCCAGCGGAGTGATCCTCAACGACGACTTCAACCTGGTGCCGATCCACAGCATCCAGGGTAGCGGCGCGCGCTCGCCGCTGGTCGGCCAGGTGGTCGCCACCAGCGGCATCGTCACCGCGCGGCGCAGCGCCGGCTTCTTCCTGCAGACGCCCGACGCCCAGGCCGACGCCGACCCGCTCACCTCCGAGGGCATCTACGTCTACACCGGCAGTGCGCCGCCGGCCGAGGCCGCGGTGGGCAATTCGGTGCGGGTGCAGGCCACGGTGGTCGAATACGTGCCCAGCACCGACCCCAGCCAGCCGCCGCTGACCGAACTGACCTCGCCGACGGTGCTGCTGCAGTCCACCGGCAATCCGCTGCCGGCCGCGGTCGAGCTGACCACCCGCTTCCCCGACCCGAACGGCGCCTACGACCAGCTCGAGCGCCTGGAAGGCATGCGCGTCACCGTGCCCAGCCTGACCGTCAACACGCCGACCCTGGGCAACGTCAACGAGACCAACGCCAGCGCCACCAGCAATGGCGTGTTCCATGCCGTGGTCACCGGCCTGCCGCGCGCCTGGCGCACCGCCGGCGTGCAGCAGCCCGACGCGCTGCCGGCCGGCTCGCCGGCCGATGTGCCGCGCTGGAACACCAGCCCGCAGGTGATCGCGGTCGGCAGCGCCGGCCTCGGCGGCCAGCGCATCGACGTGGCCGCCGGCTGCACCGTGCTCGGCGTCAGCGGCCCGCTGGACTACAGCTTCCGCCGCTACACCATTTACCCGGAAACCGCGCCCACCGTGCAGTGCGACGGCGCCGACCAGCCCAAGCCGGCCCCCGCGCCGCAGGCCGACGACGTCAACATCGCCACCTACAACATGGAGCGCTTCTTCGACGACCAGAACGATCCGGCGATCGGCGAACCGGTGCTGACCGCGGCCGCCTACCAGGCCCGCCTCAACAAGGCCTCGCTGGCGATCCGCAACTACCTCAACACCCCCGACATCCTCGGCACGGTGGAGATCGAGAACCTGAGCGTGCTGCAGACCCTGGCCGACCGGGTCAACCGCGACGCGGTGGCCGCCGGCCAGCCCGATCCGCAGTACGTGGCCTACCTGCAGGAAGGCAACGACGTGGGCGGCATCGACGTCGGCTTCCTGGTCAAGACCGCGCAGATCGGCGCCGGCATCGCCCGCGTCGAGGTGGTCTCGGTGAGCCAGGAAGGCAAGGCCGCCACCTGGACCGAGCCGAGCGGCACCGTCAGCCTGCTCAACGACCGACCGCCGCTGCTGCTGAAGGCGGTGGTGCATTTCGCCGACGGCCGTGCGCTGCCGCTGACCGTGGTCGAGGTGCACCAGCGTTCGCTCAACGGCGCCGAGACCGACGACGCCAGCGGCCAGCGCATCCGCGCCAAGCGCCAGGCGCAGGCGGTGTTCCTGGCCAACCTGCTGCAGGCGCGTCAGGCCGCCGATCCGACCGAGCAGTTGCTGGTGATGGGCGACTTCAACGCCTTCGAGTTCAACGACGGCTACGTCGATGCCATGGGCACCATCACCGGCCTGCCGGCGCCCGACGCGCAGACCGTGGTCGGCGGCGACGGCGCCACCCTGGTCGATCCGGCGCTGTACAACCTGACCCTGCTGTCGACGCCCGACCAGAGCTATTCCTACGCCTACGACGGCAACGTGCAATCGCTGGACCACATCCTGGCCAACCGCGCGCTGATGCGCTCGGCGCAGATCGCCGGTCTCAGCGAAGCCCATGCGCGGCTCAACGCCGACTTCCCGGCCGTGGCCCGCAACGACGCCAACTCGCCGGCGCGGCTGTCCGACCACGACCCGGCGGTGGTGCTGATCAAGCTCAAGCCGCTGGAGCGCGCCGACCTGAGCCTGCGCGTGAGCGCCGCCAACGCGTCGGTCTATGCCGGCGACACCATCCGCTACAGCGTGGAACTGGCCAACGCCGGTCCGGACGCGGCGCGCGCGGCGGCAGTCGCCTTCGCCCTGGACGCGGCGGTGGCCCCGAGCGTGACCGCCGCCCCGGGGTGGGACTGCGCCGCGCCGGAGGTGGCTGCGCAGACCGTGGTCACCTGCAGCACCGCGCAGTTCGCCGCCGGCACCACGCCGCGCTTCGAGGTGGCGGTGCCGGCCGGCACCGCCCTGGTCGGGCGCAGCCTGAGCCTGGCCGCATCGGTGGCCTCGCAGACCGAGGACCCCAACCCCGGCGACAACGGCGGCGGCGCCACGGTGGCGGTGCAGGCGCGTCCGGCCG
>NZ_AQOK01000466.1:0-4958 GCF_000364645.1 Xanthomonas sp. SHU 308
CATCGACGTGCGCAACCACGGCAATGCGCCGGTGCAGGGCGCCAGCCTGGAGATCGACGGCAGCACCCTGTCGGCGCTCACCGCGCTGGTGCCGCCGCGCGGCTGGCAGTGCGTGCGGCAGAACCACGGCCTGCGCAGCGCGCGCTTCCAGTGCCGCAGCGGCGCCGACCTGGCGCCGGGCGCCAGCGCCGCGTTCCGCCTGAGCCTGGCGACACGGCCGCTGCCGGCCGACCGCCAGATCGTGATCGGCGCCAGCGCCGGGTCGACCTCGGCCGATGCCGACCCGAGCGACAACAGCGCGCGCTTGAGCACCCGCGTGGAGGGGCTGCGCCTGTTCGGCCGCTGATCGCGGCAAGCGGTGCAGACGAAAGGGCGTGGCCGCAAGGCCACGCCCTTTTTGCTTGGGGCAACGCCACCCGGCGCCGATCACGCGCTGCCGAAAGCGCTATCGCGCAGGAGCGGTGTCAGCCTCGATGGGGGATTCCCGATAACGCCCGTCGCGGCTGAAGCCGCTGTTACGAGGCGACGTCCATGCGGCTTGAGGGTGCGTAGTGGGCGATGCGCGATGCCCTTCCGCTGCTGCTGCACGTGTACGCCTTCTGTCCTTGTCCGACACTCTCGCCGCCAGCGCGCACCGCACCGCTGACATGGACCACCGCCACCGGTGGACACCCACGCGCACATGAACGGCATGCATCGCAGTGCAACATCGGCGATACCCAACGCCATCAATCGGCAACGCGGCACGACCACGCTTTTCTTGTGCGATACGGCATCGCCGCGTGCTGCGGTGCACGACGGCTTTTGTGCACGGCTTCCTTAACATGCCGACTCATATCATTTGAAACTTGTTGTCGAGAGCGCTATCGCCATGAGCATCGCCGCCCAGTTCGAAATTGAGTTCCTGCAGTACCTCGACGCGGGCGGCCAGCCGGTCCGCGACGCGCTTCCGGCCGACTCGGCCAACCCGCAGACGCTGCTGGCGCTGTTCAAGCAGATGCTCTACGTGCGCACCTTCGACAGCAAGGCGGTGGCCCTGCAGCGCACCGGCAAGCTGGGCACCTACGCCTCCTGCCTGGGCCACGAGGCCACCCACATCGGCATCGGCGCGTCGATGCGCCGCGGCGACGTGCTGGCGCCCAGCTACCGCGAGTACGGCGCCATGTTCATGCGCGGCGTGCGCCCGCGCGAGATCCTGCTGTACTGGGGCGGCGACGAGCGCGGCAGCGACTTCCAGCGCGATTCCGACGCCGCCCGCGACTTCCCGATCTGCGTGCCGATCTCCACCCAGTGCCTGCACGCCGCCGGCGCCGCGCTGGCGTTCAAGCTGCGCGGCGAACCCCAGGTGGCGGTGGCCACCTGCGGCGACGGCGGCTCGTCCAAGACCGACTTCTATGCCGCGCTCAACTCCGCCGGCGCCTACCAGCTGCCGCTGATCCTGTGCGTGATCAACAACGGCTGGGCGATCTCGGTGCCGCGCAACGCGCAGACCGGCGCGCAGACGCTGGCGCAGAAGGGCCTGGCCGGCGGCCTGCACTGCCTGCAGGTGGACGGCAACGACCTGATCGCCGTGCTCGAAGCGATGCGCCAGGCGCGCGAGCGCGCGCTGGCCGGCCAGGGCGGCACGGTGATCGAGTTCATGACCTACCGCCTGTCCGACCACACCACCGCCGACGACGCGCGCCGCTACCGCGACGATGCCGAGGTCAAGCAGGCCTGGGAACGCGAGCCGCTGCTGCGCCTGCGCACCTGGCTGAGCGCGCAGGGCCTGTGGAGCGAGGAAGAGGAAGCCGCGTGGAAACAGGAATGCGCGCGCCTGGCCGACATCGAACTCAACGCCTACCTGGAAACCCCGGTGCAGCCGGTGGAAGCCATGTTCGACTACCTGTATGCCGACCCGCCGCCGGACCTGCTCGCACAGCGCGCCGAGGCCATCGCCCTGGAGCAGCGCCATGGATGAGTTGAGCCCCCGCCTCGCCGACCACGCGGCCGCGTCTGCGGCCGGCACCGCCCACAGCGCCGCCACCGCGCGCGGAGACAGCCCGATGACCAGCACGCCCATTACCCTGATCGAAGCGGTGACCCAGGCGCTGGCCTGGGAACTGCAGCACGACCCGTCGGTGCTGGTGCTGGGCGAGGACGTGGGCGTCAACGGCGGCGTGTTCCGCGCCACCGCCGGCCTGCAGCAGCGCTTCGGCGCGCAGCGCGTGCTCGACACCCCGCTGGACGAGACCACCATCGCCGGGCTCAGCGTCGGCCTCGCCGCGCAGGGCATGAAGCCGGTGGCCGAGGCGCAGTTCGACGGCTTCGTCTATCCGATGGTCGATCACCTGATCTGCCACGCCGCGCGCCTGCGTACCCGTACGCGTGGCCGCCTGCACTGCCCGATGGTGCTGCGCGTGCCGTGGGGCGGCGGCATCCGCGCGCCGGAGCACCACAGCGAAGCCAACGAATCCATCTTCACCAACGTGCCGGGCCTGCGCGTGGTGCTGCCGTCCTCGCCGCAGCGCGCCTACGGCCTGCTGCTGGCGGCGATCCGCGAGCCGGATCCGGTGATCTACATGGAACCCAAGCGCATCTACCGGCAGTACAAGGAAGTGGTCGCCGACGATGGCGAGGCGCTGCCGCTGGACGTGTGCTTCGTGCTGCGCGACGGCACCGACGTGACCCTGGTCGCCTGGGGCGCGCAGGTCAAGGAAGCGCTGGAGGCCGCCGACCGCCTCGCCGCCGACGGCATCAGCGCCGAAGTGATCGACGTGGCCACGCTGCGCCCGCTGGACTTCGACACCATCGCCGAGTCGGTGGCGCGCACCGGCCGCTGCGTGATCGTGCAGGAAGCCCCGCGCAGCGCCGGCTTCGGCGCCGAGATCGCCGCGCGCCTGGCCGAGCAGTCGATGTACGACCTGGTCGCGCCGGTGCAGCGCGTGACCGGCTACGACACCCACATCCCGCTGTTCCGGCTGGAAATGAAGTACCTGCCGAGCACCGACAAGATCGTCGCGGCGGCCAAGCGGGCGATGGCTGCGGGTTGATATGCAGGCACGTTTGATCAGCGATTACCGCGCCGCCTATCCGCATCCGATCCGCATCGCCGCCGGCGAGCGGGTCGCGCTGGGCGTGCGCGACGAAGAGTGGCCGGCGTTCGTCTGGATCACCGGCACCGCCGGCAGCGCCGGCTGGGCGCCGCTGGCCTGGCTGCAGCCGACCGGCGACGGCCATGCCGTGGCGATGCGCGACTACGACGCGCGCGAACTCGATGCCGCGCAGGGCGACACCGTCGTCCTGCATCACGAATACGGCGACTGGTGGTGGGCCGAGCGCGCCGACGGCACGCAGGGCTGGCTGCCGGCACGCGACCTGGAACTGCTGGAAGAGACCACATGAGCCAAACCAAGAATTTCAATCTGCCCGACCTGGGCGAAGGCCTGCCCGACGCCACCATCGTCGAGTGGTTCGTCAAGGAAGGCGACACCATCCGGCTGGACGAGCCGCTGGTGTCGATGGAAACCGCCAAGGCGGTGGTCGAAGTGCCGTCGCCGGTCTCCGGCAAGGTGCTGAAGCTGGCCGGCGCGCCGGGCGACATCGTCGTCACCGGCAGCATGCTGGCGCAGTTCGCGCCCGACCCGAACCTGCCGCAGCGCGCCGAAGGCCAGGACACCGGCCATCACCACGGCGGCGCGGCGCCGGCCGCGTCCGGCAAGGGCGCCGGTGCGGACACCGCCGCGGCCGACGACCGCGTGGTCGCCTCCGACGACGGCGGCGAACTGCACGACGCCGACAACGCGCAGGCCGCGGGTGAGCGCGACGATGCCGGCACCGTGGTCGGCGCGATGCAGAGTTCCAACACCGTGCACAGCGAGCAGGCCGTGTCGGTCGGCGGCGTACGCGCGATGCCGGCGGTACGCGCCCTGGCCAAGAAGCTGGGCGTGGACCTGGGCCGCGTGCGTGCCAGCGGCGCCGACGGCGCAGTCACCCTGGCCGACGTCAAGCAGGTCGCGGCCGATGGTTCGGCGAAAGCCGGCGCCGCTGCAGGAACGGCTTCGGCCGCGACTGCACGGAGCCCTGCCGTCGCGGCTGAAGCCGCTCCTGCGCCGGCCCGCACATCCCAAGCCGCACCCGCGCGCACCCCGCTCTCCGCCGCCGGCAAGCCGATGCGCACGCAGCCGCCGGGCGTGGCCATGCAGGGCCAGCCCGAGCCGCTGAAGGGCGTGCGCCGCAACATGGCGCGAGTGATGGCCGAGGCACAGCGCCAGGTGGTGCTGACCACGCTCAACGACGATGCCGACCTGCACGCGTGGACGCCGGGCAACGACACCACCGGGCGCCTGGTGCGCGCGATCGTCGCCGCCTGCCAGGCGGTGCCGGCGCTCAACGCCTGGTTCGACGGCGAGGCGCTGACCCGCACCCTGCACGCGCACGTGGACATCGGCATTGCCGTCGACACCGACGACGGCCTGTTCGTGCCGGCCCTGCGCAACGCCGACATGCTCGATGCGCGCGGCGTGCGCGAAGGCATCAACCGCCTGCGCCAGCAGGTGGAGGCGCGCAGCATCCCGGCCTCGGAGCTGAGCGGCTATACCATCTCGCTGTCCAACTTCGGCATGTTCGCCGGCCGCTACGCCACCCCGATCGTGGTGCCGCCGTGCGTGGCCATCGTCGCCGCCGGCCGCGCGCGCCACCAACTGGTGCCGGTGATGGGTGGCGTGGAAACGCACAAGATCCTGCCGCTGTCGCTGAGCTTCGACCACCGCGCCTGCACCGGCGGCGAAGCTGCGCGCTTCCTGCGCGCGATGATCGACGACCTGGCGCTGCCGGGCTGAGCGCCGGCCGTCTTGCAGATCGGCCAACCTGCCTGACGCCAGACGGTGCATCTGCTGCGCTGACGCAGTAGATGCACCGCCATGGTGGTATGCCCCCCATTGTGGGAGGGACTTCAGTCCCGACGCGACGAACTAAAA
>NZ_AQOK01000467.1:0-2160 GCF_000364645.1 Xanthomonas sp. SHU 308
AAGGGCGCTGCGGCGGGCGCGCAGGGCAGCGGTACCCGCGCCAAACGCAAGACCGCAACTCCCGCACGCAAGCGCGCCTGAGTACCGCGCCGCCGCGGGCGCGGCGGGCGGGCCCGGCGACGCGGATCAGCCGCAATACAAGGTGGTGATGTTGTTGGTCGGGCCGATCTCGACGGTCAGGCGGTCGCCGCCGGTCTCGCGGGCGCCGCGGTTGGCGCTGTCCACGCCGCTGGAGGTGGCGCCGTTGTCGCTGACGCTGCTCTTGACCACCTGCACCTTGAGGCTGTCGCTGTCGACGCGGGCGCGTTCGACGGTCATGCGCGAGGCGGCCAGGCCGACCGCGCCGCGGACCTTGTCGATATGGCACTGTCCGGAGATGACGCCGTCGATCGGCTGCACCTGAGCCACCTGGGTGGTGCTGCAGGCGCCGAGCAGCAGCACGGCGGCGAACGGGGCGAGGCGGGCAAGCGGGTGGCGGATCATGGGGCGTCTCCTTCGATCGATGGCGCGAGCCTGTCGCGGCGCATGTTTGCGCCGCATGAAGAGATCGCGCCGGCGGTTTCACCGGTCGTGGCCGCCGGCGGGGCCAGACTCGGGATTCCCCCAGCAACCGGAGCCGATCATGGCCACCTGCGATGTCTGCGGAAACGACTACGACCAGGCCTTCACCCTGACCCAGGGCGCACGCAGCGGTACCTTCGATTCGTTCGAGTGCGCCATCCACGCCTTCGCCCCGCGCTGCAGCCACTGCGAGTGCCGCATCGTCGGCCACGGCGTGCAGGCCGGCGAGCGCATGTTCTGCTGCGCGCACTGCGCCCAGCACGCCGGCGTCAGCGGTCTCGCCGACCGCACCTGAGCGACGCCCGTTCCTTCCCTTCGAGGAGGGCTGCGCGACCGCGTCCTCCTCCCGCATCCGGAGTATTGCCGATGGCCTCCCGCAAGCGTCCTGCCGCCACCAAGTCCGCCCCGTCCAAGCGCAGCAGCGCCACGGCGTCGTCCAGCGCCAAGACCGTGCAGCAGCAACGCGCGCTGCAGCGCGCGGTCGATGCCGGCGACGCCAAGCCCAAGCGCGCCAAGCCGGGCGACGCCGGCCAGGCCGGGCCGCGCAAGCAGCCGCAGCGCATGCCCAGGCAGCACCTGGCCAAGCCGGGCAACGAGCACGAACTGGCGCTGCAGCCGCGCTTCGAGGCGCCGGAGTACGTGGGCAGCGGCAAGCTGCGCGGCATGAGCGCGATCGTGACCGGTGCCGATTCGGGCATCGGGCGCGCGGTGGCGGTGCTGTTCGCGCGGGAGGGCGCGGATGTGGCGGTGCTGTACCTGGACGAACACGAGGATGCGCAGGTCACCCGTCAGCACGTCGAGAACGAAGGCCGCCGCTGCATCACCATCGCCGGCGACGTGAAGGATCCGGCGTTCTGCGAGGACGCGGTGGCGCAGACCGTCAAAGCCTTCGGCGGGCTCGATGTGCTGGTCAACAACGCCGCGTTCCAGTTGCATTGCGATGCGCTGGAGGACCTGAGCGAGGAACACCTGCAGGAGACCTTGCAGACCAACATCGCCGGCTATTTCCACATGGCGCGCGCGGCGCTGCCGCATCTCAAGCGTGGTTCGGCGATCGTCAACAGCGGTTCGGAGACCGGGCTGTTCGGCAGCAAGTCGCTGTTGGACTATTCGGCGACCAAGGGCGCGATCCATGCCTTCACCATGGCGCTGGCCAGCCAGTTGCAGCCGCGCGGCATCCGCGTCAACGCGGTCGCGCCGGGGCCGGTATGGACGCCGCTCAATCCCGCCGACAAGCCTGCGGAGGACGTGGCCGAATTCGGCAAGCAGAACCCGATGGGACGCCCGGCGCAGCCGGAGGAGCTGTCGCCGGCGTATGTGTTTCTGGCTTCGCCGATCACCGCCAGCTACATCAATGGCGCGATCCTGCCGGTGATGGGTGGGCCGACGGGGTAGTGGGTGCGTGGGTTGGCGGGTGAGTTGGCTGGCGGTCGGACCCTCACCCCAACCCCTCTCCCGGAGGGAGAGGGGCTCGGCGTCTCCCTTCCCCCATCGGGGGAAGGTGCCCCGCAGGGGCGGATGAGGGTACGGGTCGCTCGTGTTCGATCTCAGCGAGTCGCTACGCGCCCTACCCTCACCCCAACCCCTCTCCCGGGGGGA
>NZ_AQOK01000468.1:0-2569 GCF_000364645.1 Xanthomonas sp. SHU 308
CACTCCGTTTCGGCCCAGCGCGCCAGGTTCTGCTTCAGCGCGTCGATGCCGGCCCACGGATCCCTGCGTCGCCGTTTCAGCTTGGCCGGGACGTCGCGCAGCTTGAAGGCGTCGGCGCGGTGCAGTTTGGACAGGTCGCTCCAGGCCAGCGGCATCGCCACCGGGGCGCCGGCGCGGGCGCGTAGCGAGTACGAGGCCACGGCGGTGGCGCCGCGACCGTTGCGCAGGTAGTCGACGAAGATGCGCTGGTTGCGCAGGCGCTTGCTGGCGGTGGCGAGGAAGCGGTTCGGTTGCGACTGCGCCAGCGCGTCGGCGAAGCCGTGGGCGAAGCGCTTGGTCAGGTCCCAGTCGCAACCCGGCGCCAGCGGCACCACCACGTGCAGGCCCTTGCCGCCGGACACGCGCAGGAACGACTCCAGCTCCAGTTGCGCGAGCAACTTGCGGATGTCGGTGGCCGCGCGCTTGACCTCGGCGAAGGGCACATCCGGCCCCGGGTCGAGGTCGAACACCACGCGGTCGGCACGCTCCGGGGACGCGGCATGCGCGCCCCACGGGTGGAACTCCAATGCATTGAACTGCACCAGTTCCAGCAGCCCGGCTGCATCCTCGACCACCAGGTACTCGGCCTGGGTGCCGCTCTCTTCCTTCAACCGCACCGACGACACCAGTTCCAGCCCGGCGGTGTGGTGCTTCTGGAAGAAGCACGCGCGTTCGGCGCCAGCCGGACAGCGGATGATCGACAGCGGGCGACCGGCGATCTCCGGCAGCAGGTGATCCATCACCGCGCTGTAGTAGTCCCAGACCTCGCGCTTGGTCGCGCCGATGTCGGGGAAGACCACGCGGCCCGGGCTGGACAGGGTCGGCGGCGTGCGCGCGGTGCCCGTGGCCGCGACATCGCGCTTGCTGCGCCGGGGACCGCTGGTCTTGGTTTCGCTCGACTTCGCCGCCTTCGCCGCCTTGGTTGCCTTCGTTGTTTTGACCGTTGCGTCTGCCTTGGCTTTCCTGGACGCCGGCGTCGCCCGCGCCGCCGCCGCGCGCGATGCCGGTGCGTCGGCATCGCCCAAGTCGGCGATGTCCTTGTCCGGACGCACCGCCTTCAGCGAGGCCTGGCGCAGCAACTGCTGTCCGCCGATGCCGCGGTAGAACACCTCCACCACGAAGCGCGGCGCGAACCAGCGCGCGCTGCGCAGGTCGGTGTCGGTGGTGGGCACGTGCACGCTGGGCGTGGCGCTGCCGGCCTTGCCGATCAGTGCGGTCAGCTCGCGCAGCAGCGCGTCGGAGAAGCCGGAGCCGACCCGCCCGACGTACAGCCAGCCATGTTCGGGATCCAGCCGCGCCAGCAGCAACGCGCCGAAGCCGCTGCGGCTGCCCTTGGGTGCGGTGTAGCCGACCACCGCGAATTCGTCCGAGCGCAGCTGCTTGGTCTTGCGCCAGTCGTCGCTGCGGCCGCCGTGGTAGCCGCGGTCGGCGCGCTTGGAGACGATGCCCTCGAAGTGCTGCGCGCCGGCGAGCTGGAACGCGGCATCGCCGTCGCCGTCGATGTGCGAACTGAAGGCCAGGTGCGCATCGGCGCCGTCCAGCAGCCGCTGCAACAACGCCTTGCGCGCGGACAGCGGTGCGGCGGCGATGTCGATGCCGTCCAGGTGCAGCAGGTCGAACAGGGCCAGTGCCAGCGTGCCCTGGCGCTCGCCGGACAGCACCGCCTGCAGCAGGTTGAAGTCCTCCTTGGTGCCCTTGCCGGCGATCAGTTCGCCGTCCAGCGCCGCCGAGCGCAGGCCCAGCGCGGCGATGGCATCGCGGATCTCGGGGATCTTGTCGGTCCATTCGATCGCGTTGCGCGACCACAGCCGCACCACGCCGTCGGCGACGGTGGCCAGGATCCGGTAGCCGTCCCACTTGATCTCGTGGATCCACTGCGCGCCCTGTGGCGGCGCGTCGCCCAGCCGGGCCAGCTGCGGCGCGAACGGTCCGTCCGGCGCCGCCGCCGACACCGCGCCGTGCAGCGCCTCGGCCAACTTGGCCCAGTTCGTCCGGCGGCCTTTGCGCACTGGCGCCACCACCGTGACCTTGCGCTTGTCCGGTTTGCCTGCGCCGGCGCGCTTGACGTCCCGCGCCGGCGCCGCGGCGACATCGGCCAGCAGGTCGTCGGCCTCCAGGTCGCCGGCGAAGGCGTCGTCCTCCTTGAACAGCAGCCACTGCGGTTGCCGCGCCGGCTTGCCCGAGCGCACCAGGTGCCAGCCGCCCTTGAGCTTGTCGCCGAACAGTTCGAAGCGCAGATGACCCTTGGCCAGTTGCGCTTCCGGATCGTCCGCGCTGCTCCACATGCCGTGATCGAACTGGGCGACGTGGCCGCCGCCGTATTCGCCCTGCGGGATCTCGCCCTCGAACGTGGCGTAGTCGAGCGGATGGTCTTCCACTTCCACCGCCATGCGCTTGACCTTGGGGTCGTAGCTCGGCCCTTTCGGCACCGCCCAGCTCTTCAGCGCATCGCCGACCTGCAGGCGGAAATCGTAATGGCGGCGGCTGGCGTGGTGCAGCTGCACGACGAAGATCGGCCGCTGCCCCGCCG
>NZ_AQOK01000469.1:0-1249 GCF_000364645.1 Xanthomonas sp. SHU 308
CCCGCGGCGCCGGCGCGGCCGCGCACCCTGGCCCTGCTGGCGGCGCTGCGCCTGGAAGCCGAAGACGATCTCGCCGCTGCCGACAGCGCCTGGCAGGCGTTGGCCACGGCCCGGCCCAACGACAGCGAGGTGCAGTTGCAGGTCGCGCGCATCCAGGCGCAGGCCGGCCACCTGGACGCGGCACGCGATCGCCTGCGTGCGCTGGCGCAGCGCGACCCCGACGACCCGCGGCTGTGGTTGGCGCTGGGCAAGCTGGCGATCCTCAGCGGCAACGCCGCCACCGCGGTGGACGACGACCTGCTGCGCGCGCAACTGCTGTTCCGCCGCGGCCGCGACCTCTATGGCGAAGCGGAGACGGTGAACGCGTTGGGCGTGGGCTACGGCCGGCTCGGCCTGGCCCAGCAGGCACAGGCGCAGTACCTGCGCGCGGTGGAGTTGCGCCGGCAGGTCGGCAATCGCCGTGGCGTCGCCACCAGCCTGCGCAATCTGGCGGGCACGCTGAGCATCGGCGGCGCCTTCGCCGAGGCCGAACAAAAGCTGCAGCAGGCGCAGGCGCTGTACGTCGAACTCGGCGACCGCGACGGCCAGGCCGCCGCCGCCAACGAACTCGGCCTGCTGGCCGAGGAGCGCGGCGACTATCCGCAGGCGCTGCAGGCGTTCCGCGGCGCGCTGACCGCCTGGCGCGCGATCGGCGATGCGCACGGCGTCGCCGAGACGCTCAACAACATCGGCTTCGCGCATTTCCAGTTGGGCGACCTGGACAGCGCGCAGGCGTTCTGGGAACAGGCCGCGCGCGCCTATGCCGACCTCAACGACGCCACCGGCCGCGTGCGCACCGCGCAGAATCTCGGCCTGCTGGCCACCGCACGCGGCCACTGGACCCAGGCGCAGACCCTGCTGAGCCAAGCGTTGCGCGAGGCCGAGCGCCACCAGATGCTCGAGGAAGTGGCGGTGAGCCGGCGCAACCTGGCCGAACTGGCGTTCTGGCAAGGCCAGCGCGCGGTGGCGCTGACCGAACTGGACCAGGCGCAGCGGCTGTTCCAGCAGAGCCGCGACCAACGCGGGCAGACCGACATCGCCCTGCTGCGCGCGCAGGTGTGGCTGGCGCTGGACGACCCGGCGCAGGCGCGGCTGGCGCTGCAGCAGGTGCAGCGGCAAGCGCCCGCCTCGGTGTCCAGCGAACAGCGCGCGAGTGCGGCGCTGCTGCAGGCGCAACTGGCCGAACGCGACGGCGATGACGCCGCGGCCG
>NZ_AQOK01000470.1:0-3413 GCF_000364645.1 Xanthomonas sp. SHU 308
ACCGGCGGCCGCTGCCGACGCTGGCGCGCGACGCCGAGCGCGCCCTGCTCGGTTACGCCTGGCCCGGCAATGTGCGCGAACTGGCGCATGCGATGGAGCGTGCGGCGCTGCTGGCCGACGGCAGTACCCTGGGCAGCGACGACCTGCGCCTGCAGCCGGCGACGAATGCCGTGCCGGCACTGTCGACGCAACTCACCCTGGAAGAAGCCGAGGCGCTGCTGCTGAAGCAGGCGCTGGCGCAGCACCAGGGCAATCTGCAGCGCACCGCCGACCAGCTCGGCATCACCCGGCAGAGCCTGTACCGGCGCCTGGGCAAGCACGGGCTGCGCAGCGATGACGCCGGCTGAGCGACAGCGCTTCCGGCCGCTGTGGCTGGTGGCGCCGGCCTTGCTGGCCTTGGTGCTGGTGCTCGTCGCCGGCGCGCCGCGGCTGCCCGAGGCGATCGTGCTGCTGCTGTGCGTGCTGGTGCTGACCATGGCGCTCTGGCGCTGGCAGCAGCGCGATGCCGGGCAGCGCCTGCGCACCCTCGGTCGCCTGCTGGACGCGCTGCGCGAGGGCGACTACAGCGTGCGTGCGGCGCAGGACGCGCGCGATGCCGACGGCCTGCTGGTGCGGTTCAACGCCCTGGCGCAGCGCCTGCAGGACGAACAGCGCGATTCGCACGAAAGCCTGCAACTGCTGAGCAAGACCCTGGCGGCGCTGGACGGGGCGGTGTTCGCGTTCGAACAGGACCAGCGCCTGCGCCTGGTCAATCCGGCCGGCGAGCGCCTGCTCGGCGTCGCCGCCCCGCAGGCGATCGGGCAATCCGCGCAGGCGTTGGGACTGGCCGGCCTGTTCGACGTGCCGTCGGGCAGCATCCAGGCGCATGCGTTCGCCGGGCAGCAGGGGCGCTGGCAGATCGGTCACGCCGCCTTGCGCAGCCGCAGCCAGGCCGGGCGCCTGCTGCTGGTACAGCCGATGGAGCGCGCGCTGCGCGAGGAGGAGGCGCAGGCCTTCCGCCGCCTGCTGCGCGTGCTCAGTCACGAGATCAACAACTCGCTGACGCCGATCGCCTCGATCGCCGACACGCTCGCGCGCCTGCTGGCGGCCGCGCCGCAGGCGCTCGACGCCGAGCTGCAGGCCGATCTGCACAACGGGCTGGGCGTGATCGAACAGCGCAGCGCGGCGCTGCAGCGCTTCCTGGGCGGCTACGCGCGGTTGGCCAGGCTGCCCGCGCCGGTCCCGGCGCCAGTGGCGCTGGTGCCACTGTGCGCGCGCGTGCAGCGGCTGTTGGACGATGCACGAGTGCAGGTCGAGGTCGCGCCGTCGCTGCATGCGTGCGCCGACGCCGACCAGCTCGAACAGGTGCTGATCAACCTGCTGCGCAACGCGCTGGAAGCCGGCGGCAGCGCGCCGGTGACGCTGCGCGCGAGTGCCGACGGCGCCAGCGTGTCGATCGAGGTGTGCGACGGCGGTGCCGGCCTGCCGCCCAGCGACAATCTGTTCGTGCCGTTCTTCACCACCAAGCCCGGCGGTTCGGGCATCGGCCTGGTGCTGTCGCGGCAGATCCTGGAAGCACAGGGCGGCAGCCTGCGCCTGGAGGCCCGCACCGATGCGCCTGGCAGCGTGGCGACGCTGCGCCTGCCGCTGGCGTAGTGGCAGAAGGCGCGCATTGTTGCTGGTGCCCCGGAGCAGTTGGGCACCCATCGTCGGCGATGCCGAACGGGCAGGGATATCCCGCTCGCCGCGTCGCCACCGCAACAGGCAAAATGGCCGCTTCCATCGGGAGCACGCATGCCACTGGACGACACCGCCGCCCCGCACGCCGCGCGGCGCCCCCGGCGCTGGACGCGCCTGCTGCCGTGGCTGCGCTGGGGCACGGTGGCGCTGCTGTCGACCTTGCTGTTGCTGGACCTGGCGTTCCCGCTGCCGCTGCCGAAGTCGCGTGACACCTCGACCCTGGTGGTGGCCGCCGACGGCACCCCGCTGCGTGCTTTCGCCGACAGCAACGGCGTCTGGCGTTATCCGGCCACGCCGGACAGCGTCTCGCCGCTGTATCTGCAGGCGCTGCTGAACTACGAGGACCGCTGGTTCTGGTGGCATCCCGGGGTCAATCCCTGGGCGCTGCTGCGCGCGGCCAAGCAGTGGGTGTTTTCGCGCCACATCGTCTCCGGTGGTTCCACCCTGACCATGCAGGTGGCGCGCATCCTGATGCCGCCCGAGGTCAGTACGCGCACGCCGTGGGGCAAGGCCCAGCAGGCGCTGCGTGCGCTGCAGCTGGAAGCGCACCTGAGCAAGCGGCAGATCCTGCAGCTGTACCTTGAACGCGCGCCCTACGGCGGCACCATCGAAGGCGTGGAGGCGGCGAGCTGGGCCTACCTGGGCAAGCCGGCCGCACGCCTGTCGCAGGCCGAGGCGGCGCTGCTGGCGGTACTGCCGCAGGCACCAAGCCGGTTGCGGCCAGACCGGCATCCGGAGGCGGCGCGCGCGGCGCGCGACAAGGTGCTCGAACGCATGGTCGCGCTGCGCGTGTGGCCGCGCGCGCAGGTCGACGACGCGCGCATCGAACCGGTGGTGGCGCGCTCGCTGCAGACGCCGCTGCACGCCGCGCTGCTGGCCGAGCGCCTGCGCCAGCAGCGCCCGCACGCCGCGCACATCGTCTCCACCCTCGACGCCGACCTGCAGCGCACGCTGGAGGACCGGGTCAGCGCCTACTTCTCGCAACTGCCCGAGCGCACTTCCGCGGCCTTGCTGGTGGTGGACAACCGCGACCTGCAGGCGCGTGCCTACATCGGCTCGGTGCAGTTCGGCGACCGCCGCCGGCTCGGCGACGTGGACATGGTGCAGGCCTGGCGTTCGCCCGGCTCCACGCTCAAGCCGTTCCTGTACGGCATGGCCCTGGACGATGGCCTGATCCATTCTGAGAGCCTGCTGGTCGACGCGCCGCAGAGTTTCGGCGACTACCGCCCCGGCAATTTCGACGAAGCCTTCAACGGCCCGATCGGCGCCGCCAGCGCCCTGCGTTTGTCGCTCAACGTGCCGGCGGTGGACCTGCTCGACCGAGTCGGCCCGGCGCGCTTTGCCGCGCGCCTGAGCAACGCCGGCATCGGCCTGAAGTTCCCGCGCGGCAGCACGCCCAACTTGGCGCTGATCCTCGGCGGCACCGGCGCCAAGCTGGAGGAACTGGTCGGCGCCTTTGCCGCGCTCAACCGCGACGGCATCGCCGGCCACGTGCTCTACAGCGCAACCGACAAGCGCATCGAACGGCGCCTGATGTCGCCCGGCGCGGCCTGGATCGTGCGCGAGATGCTCGAGGCCAATCCGCGTCCGGGCTACGGCGTCGGCACCTTCGACGTCGGGACGCGCCCGCGGGTAGCGTGGAAGACCGGCACCAGCTACGGCTACCGCGATGCCTGGGCGATCGGCAGCACCCG
>NZ_AQOK01000471.1:0-3537 GCF_000364645.1 Xanthomonas sp. SHU 308
CACCGTCGGCGTCTGGGTCGGCCGCCCCGACGGCACGCCGCTGCCCGGCCAATACGGCGCGGTGACCGCGTTGCCGCTGATGTTCGAGACCATCGACAGCCTGCCGCGCCTGCGCGGCGATAACGCGCCGCGGCCGATGCCGGCGACGGTGCAGCAGGTGGACGTGTGCTGGCCGCTGGGCATCGCCGCCGAGCAGACCCCGCCGGCCTTGTGCCAACGGCGCTTCTCCGCCTATGCGCTGGATGGCGCGGTGCCGCCGACCTTCGCCGAGCGCGACGCGCGGCTGTGGAGCGCCGGCCGCGAGACCGTGCAGGTGGACGCACACAGCGGCCTTCGGCTGTCGCCGGATTGCGCGCAACCGCACGAGGCGGTCACCCGCGACCTGGCGCGCTGGCCGGCGCTGCTGACCCCGTGGCTGCACGCCAGCGAGCGCCAGGCCGGGCAATTGCCGGCGCTGTCACCGGACTGCCGCAACGACGGCCGTGGCCGCAGCGACGTATTGCGTATCGAAGGCCTCAACGACCGCGCCACCCTGGCACGCGCGCCGGGCAGCACCACGGTGCGTCTGCAGGTACGCGCGCTGGGCACGAGCACCCCGGTGGACTGGCTGCTGGACGGCCGCTGGATCGCCCGCACCGAGGGCGCACGCACCTTCCAGCGCGACTTCGCCGACGCCGGCGACCACACCCTGACCGCCCTGGCCAGCAACGGCGCCTGGACCCAGGTGCGGTTCCGGGTGCTGCGCTGAGCAGCGGTGGCGCGCGCGTCTTCGTAGAAGCCAACAGTCATGCAACCACGACGACCAGCGTAGGCGGGCGATCCGACCTCGGAAGCAGTCGGGACTGAAGTCCCTCCCACATCGCTCCCGGACACCGATAACTGCGGTCCCTGTGGGCGGCTGTCGCTTGGCTTTGGCTTTGGCTGTTGCTTTGGCTTTTGATTTGCCGGGTTCCCTTCCGAAGCGGCGGCCAGCGCGGGGAAACACCCGAAGGGCGGCGTACATGGATGTACGCCGTCCGCGGCAGGGGCAGGATGCCCCTTCCGCGGATCCCCGTGATGGACGCGGACCCGGAGCGCGCAGCGCGGAGGGCGCGAGGCAGGGCGCGCTTTCTTTTGGTTAACTTTTCTTTGCGCGAGCAAAGAAAAGTAACTCGCCCGCCAGGGCGAAAGCCTTTGCTTTCGCTTGAGATTTGCGTACCGCGCGAAGAGAAAAACATAGGAGCGGCCGCAGCCGCAACAGAATCCATCGGGAAGGTCTGTCGCGGCTGAGGCCGCTCCTACGAGAGGGCGTAACGCTGAACCGGCTTACTTCCCGATCCAGCCCTCCAGCATGTCCGAGAACTCGTCGGCATGCTCTTCTTCCTGGGCCAGGATGTCTTCCAGGATGCGCTTGGTGGTGGTGTCCTTGTCGCCGACGAAATTGATCATCTCGCGGTAGCTGTCGATGGCGATGCGCTCGGCGATCAGATTCTCCTTGACCATGTCGCGCAGATCCTCGCCTTCCTTGTACTCGGCGTGCGAGCGCGCGGTCAGCGTGTCCGGGTTGAGGTCCGGCTCGCCGCCCAACTGCACGATGCGCTCGGCCAGCTTGTGCGCGTGCGCCTGCTCCTGCTGCGCGTGTTCCAGGAACTCGGCCTTGACCGCGTCGGCGAGCATGCCGGCGGCCATGAAGTAGTGGCGGTAGTAGCGCAGCACGCACACGTACTCAGTGGCCAGCGCGTCGTTGAGCATCTTGATCACCGCCTCGCGGTCGGCACTGTAGCTCTTGGTGATCGCGCCGTCCTCGATGCTCTGGCGGGCGTTGGCGCGCAGCGTGGCGGTGTCGGTGAGGCCGGCGGTGTGCTGCAGCGGCTTGGCGTCGGTCTTGGGGGAGGCTGGCTTGTTGGACATGGCTGGCCGTTTCCTGTGGTGGGTAAGGGGATCAGTCGGGAAGGTGCTGCAGCACGTAGTCGGCGGCGGAGACCTTGAACTCGCCCGGCGCCTCGACGAACAGCGCCTGCACCACGCCGTCGTCGGCGTACAGCGCGAAGCGGCGCGCCCGCACGCCCATGCCGTAGCTGCTGGCGTCCAGTTCCAGGCCCAGCGCCTTGGCGAAGTCGCCATTGCCGTCGGACAGCATCTGCAGGCCGTCCGGCACCAACTGGCTCTTGCCCCAGGCCTGCATCACGAACGGGTCGTTGACCGCCATGCAGTACACCTCGATGCCGCGCTTGCGGAACTCTTCGAAGTGCTCCACATAGCCGGGCAGGTGCTTCTCCGAACAGGTCGGGGTGAACGCGCCGGGCACCGCGAACAACAGCGCGCGGCGGCCGTCGAACAACGTGCGCGTGTCCACGGCTTCCACGCCGTCGCGGATGCGCTGCAGCACCACTTCGGGAATGCGTTCGCCGGTCTGGATGGGCATGTCGGGCTCCTTGGATGAACCGAGTCTAGAAACGGAAATGGGAAGGTGGCGTCAACGCCTTGAAAAGCGCCGCGGCAGGCCTATCTGACCGGCATGGACGGCGGGCCGGTCCCGCCGCCGCGAACCGTCCCCTCGGGGTGTACCTCATTCACGTTTCAGGAGACCACGATGAGCATCGTCCGTTATCGCCAGTGGCCGGCCCAGGCCGCATTCCAGAACGAGATCAAGCAGGTGTTCGACCGCTTCTTCGACCCCAACGGCGGCACCGACGAATCGGCCGTCGTCACCGCGCAGTGGGTGCCGCGCGTGGACATCAAGGAGGAGCCGGAACGCTTCGTGCTGTACGCCGACCTGCCGGGTATCGACCCGTCGGAGATCGAGGTGTCGATGGACAAGGGCATCCTCTCGATCAAGGGCGAGCGCAAGAGCGAATCGGCCGCCGACACCGAGCGTTTCTCGCGCATCGAGCGCCGCTACGGCAGCTTCCACCGCCGCTTCGCGCTGCCCGACAGCGCCGATCCGGACGGCATTTCCGCCACCGGCTACCATGGGGTGCTGGAAGTGCGCATTCCCAAGCGTCCGGCGAGCACGCCGCGTCGCATCCAGGTCGATACCGGGGCCACGATCGTGCAGTAAGCGCCTGCTCGCAGCGGCGTCGCCACCGCGACGCCGCGCCCTCGCGGCCGGCCGTAGAATGGCCGGGCGATGGCGCAGTGCATGCAACCGGCCCGTTGCCGCAAGGCGGCGGGCCGACTCTTTTTGAGGTGATGGATGGAATTCAAGGATTACTACGCGACCCTGGGCGTGGAACCCAGCGCCGGCGATGCCGAGATCAAGACCGCGTACCGGCGGCTGGCGCGCAAGTACCATCCCGACGTCAGCAAGGAGCCTGGGGCCGAAGAGAAGTTCAAGGCGATCAACGAGGCCTACGAGGCCTTGCGCGACCCGCCCAAGCGCGCCGCCTACGACCAGTTGCGCGCGCAGGGCTACCGGCCGGGCGAGGAGTTCCACGCGCCGCCGAACTACGGCGGCGCGCAGGGATTCGACTTCGAGGAAGTGTTCGGCAACGGCGGCGCCGGCGGCGGCTTCAGCGATTTCTTCGAGAGTCTGTTCGCCCGCCAGCAGCGTGCCCG
>NZ_AQOK01000472.1:0-4499 GCF_000364645.1 Xanthomonas sp. SHU 308
GCCCCGGTCCGGGACCGGGCGCGCCGCGCGGCGACACCCGCGCCAAGCTGGCGGTGCCGCTGGAGGCGGTGTACGCCGGCGACAGCGTGCGCATCACCATCAACGGCAAGCAGCTGGACGTGCGCGTGCCCAAGGGCGTGCGCCCCGGTCAGGTGATCCGGCTGGGCGGGCAGGGCAACGGCGGCAGCAATCTGCTGCTGGAGATCGAGTACGCCGCGCATCCGCAGTTCGAGGTGGACGGCCGCAACATCCTCTACACCCTGCAGGTGACGCCGTGGCAGGCGGCGCTGGGCACCAGCATCAGCGTGCCGACCCTGGGCGGGGCGGTGGAACTGAAGATCCCGCCGGAGTCCGACGCCGGCCGCAAGCTGCGCCTGCGCGGCCGCGGCCTGCCCGGCACTCCGCCGGGCGACCAGATCGTCGAACTGGAAGTGCTGGCGCCGGCGCCGGAAACCGAAGCCCAGCGCAAGGCGTATCGCGGGTTGGCCAAGGCGTTTGGCGAGGCCGTGTGAAGTGAGGCGGGATTGGGGAGTCGGGATTGGGGATTCGCAAAAGCGGGCTCCCCTCGCGCTGTGGCGTCGTAGGAGCGGCTTCAGCCGCGACAGGCGTTACCGGTAACGCCCGTCGCGGCTGAAGCCCCTCCTACGAGGCGCGCCGATTGCATGCGGCCTTACGCCGCGCACTCAAACGCCGCCCGGAAACCCGCCCCTACGAATCCCCATTCCCCAATCCCGGCTTCTACGGCGCATCCTCGCCACTGAACACACGCTCGATCACCTCGTACAACTCGTCCTCGGAGAACGGCTTGGTGATGTAAGCGCGGGCGCCCTGGCGCATGCCCCACATGCGGTCGGTGTCCTGGTCCTTGGTGGTGACCAGGATCACCGGGATGTTCTGCGTGGTCGGCTCGCGGCGCAGGGTGCGGGTGGCCTGGAAACCGTTGAGGTTCGGCATCACCACGTCCATCAGCACCAGATCCGGCAAGGCCGCCTTGGCCGCTTCCACGCCGGCGGCGCCGTCGGTGGCGGTGATCGTTTCGTGCCCCAGTTTTTCGACGATGCGCTGGATGCCCAGCAACTGCGACGGCGAATCGTCGACGATCAGGATGCGTGCCATGTAGTTCCCCCTAAGAGGCTCCGAGTGTAGAGGCAGCGGCGCGAAGGCGGAAAGCGTTGCGTGTCACAAAGCGTCGGCGTGGCTACGCGCTTGGATCCAGCCGCACCACGGTGCGCCCGAACGACTGCCCGGCCAGCATCGTCGCGAACACCTCCGGCAGGCCGGCCAGGTCCACTTCGCGGGTGCAGATCGTCTCCAGGTGGCCCGGCTTCCAGTCGCTGCCCAGGTGCTGCCAGATGCGGTCGCGCAGGTCGCGGGCGGTGCCGGCCGAGCCGATGCCCAGCAGCGATACGCCGCGCAGGATGAAGGGCATCACCGTCATGTCCAGCTCCGCGGTCGCGGCCAGCCCGGCACTGGCGACATTGCCGTACGGTGCCGTCTGCGCCAGCAGGCTGGTCAGCATCGCCCCGCCCACGTTGTCCAGGCCGCCGCCGAAGCGCACCGATTCCAGCGGGCGGCTGGTCTGCAGGGCCTCGCGGCCCAGCACCTGGGTGGCGCCCCAGGCCTTGAGCTGCTCGGCGCGGTCTGCCTTGCCGCTGACCGCATGCACCTCGAAGCCGGCACGGCTGAAGATGTCGATCGCCAGCGAGCCGACCCCGCCGGTGGCGCCGGTCACGCACAGCGGGCCGTGCGCCGGGGTCTGGCGGTTGTCGAGCAGGCGCAGCAGTGCCAGCGCCGCGGTGAAGCCGGCGGTGCCCAGCACCATGCTCTCGCGCAGGCTCAGCCCAGCCGGCAGCGGCACCACCCACTTGGACTCCAGGCGCACGTATTCGCTGTAGCCGCCGTCGCGGGTCTCGCTGAGGCCGCAGCCGGTGACCAGCACCGCGTCGCCTTCCTTGAACGCCGGGTCGCGGGAGGCGACCACGTGCCCGGCCACGTCGATGCCGCCGACCAGCGGGAAGCGGCGCAGGATCTTGCCCTGGCCGGTGCCGGCCAGCGCGTCCTTGAAGTTCACCGACGACCAGGCGGCGCGGATCACCACCTCGCCGTCGCTGAGCTGGTCCAGCGACAGCGGGGCGAGGCCGGCGTGGTAGCCGGTGGCGTCCTGGTGGATGCGGAAGGCGGAGAACTGGGCGGGAACGGACATGGAACACCTTGGTCGGCACGCAGGAATGCACCAAGATACCCTTTCGAAACGGCGGGTCTGCCCCATCTTGTAGAATCGGCGACTCATTATCCGGTGACCGGCGCGTGACCGACGCGTCGCCACCTTCCTTCTTGGAGCATGCATGGCCTGGAACACACCTGGCGGCAAGGGCGGAGACGGCCCCGACAATCACGGGCGCGGTCCCTGGCCGCCGCGTGGCGGCAATGGGGGAGGCAGGTGGGGCGGGTTGCCGGGTCCGTTGAAGGACCTGTTCGGCGATGGCGGCGGCATCGGCCGCTGGATCCTGGGTGCGGTGGTGCTGGTGCTGCTGTTCAGCAGCTTCCAGTTGATCGGCGAGCAGCAGCGCGGTGTGGTGCTGCGTTTCGGCCAGTTCTCGCGGATCCTGCAGCCGGGCCCGAACTTCAAGCTGCCGTGGCCGATCGAGACCGTGCGCAAGGTCGATGCCACCCGCATCAAGACCTTCGACAGCCAGCTGCCGGTGCTGACCGGCGACGAGAACATCGTCAACGTCTCGCTCAATGTGCAGTACCGGGTCGAGGACCCGCGCACCTACGTGTTCGGCGCGCGCAACGCCGATCTGGTGCTGGAGCAGGCCGCGCAGAGCGCGGTGCGCGAACAGATCGGCCGCTCGGATCTCAATACGGTGCTCAACAACCGCGGGCCGATGGCCGTGGCCGCGCGCGAGCGCCTGCAGGCCGCGCTGAAGGCCTATCACACCGGCCTGATCGTGACCGGCCTGACCCTGCCCGACGCGCGTCCGCCGGAGGAAGTGAAATCGGCCTTCGACGAGGTCAACGGCGCCCAGCAGGTCAAGGAGCGGCTGATCAACGAGGCCCAGGCCTACGCCGCCAAGGTGGTGCCGGAGGCGCGCGGCCAGGCCGCACGCACCCGTACCGTCGCCGAAGGCTACAAGGAAGCGGCGATCGCCCGCGCGCAGGGCGACGCCGAGCGCTTCACCCTGCTGCAGCAGCAGTACCAGAACGCGCCGGAGGTCACCCGCAAGCGGCTGTGGCTGGAGACGATCCAGCAGGTGCTGGCGGAGAACCGCAAGGTCATCGGCGGCGACGGCCGCCAGCTGATCTACGTGCCGATGCCGGCCGACAGCAAGGCGCCGGCCGCGGCGACGCCGCCGGCGCCGACCACGTCGCTGCCGACGGTGCCGCAGGACGTGTTAATGCCGGCGTTGAACAGCAGTTCGGCCGAGAGTGTCCGCAACCCGGAGCGCACGCCGCGCCCGACCGGCCGTGAGGAGATCCAGCGATGAAACTGTCATTGTGGGCGGGCATTGCCGTCGTCGCGCTGTTCGCGCTGCTCAGCTCGGTGTTCGTGGTGCCCGAGGACAAGGCGGCGATGGTGCTGAACCTGGGCCGCGTGGTGCGTGCCGATCTCAAGCCGGGCCTGCACTTCAAGGTGCCGCTGGTCGAGTCGGTGCGCATGTTCGACCGCCGTTTCCAGGTGATCGACACCAACCCGGCGCGCTACTTCACCGCCGAGCAGAAGGACGTCAGCGTCAGCTTCTTCGCCATCGGCTACATCTCCGACGTGCGCGCCTTCTACCGCGCCACCACCGGCGGTGACGAGAAGGTGGCCAACAGCCTGCTGGCGCCGATCATCACCGACTCGCTGCGCAACCAGATCAACTCGCGCACCCTGCAGCAGCTGGTGTCCGGCGACCGCAGTGAACTGATCGCCAGGCAACTGGTGGCGATCAACGCGGCCAGCAAGACCCTGGGCATGCAGATCGTCGACCTGCGCATCAAGCAGATCGACCTGCCGACCGACAGCCAGGTGATCACCGACGTGTACGAACGCATGCGCGCGCAGCGCAAGCAGGAAGCAGCCAAGCTGCGCGCCGAAGGCGAGGAGCAGGCACTGACCATCCGCGCCCAGGCCGACCGCGAAAGCACGGTGCTGGTCGCCGAGGCCGAGCGCGACGCGCAGAAGCTGCGCGGCGAAGGCGATGCCGAGGCCGCCAGCGTGTACGGCAAGGCCGGCTCCGCCGACCCGTCGTTCTACGCCTTCTACCGCAGCCTGGAGGCCTACCGCGGCGCCATGGCCGACGGCAACGGCGTGATCGTGCTCGACAAGAACGATCCGTTCCTGCAATACCTCAAGAGCGATCGCTGAGGGGCGGGATTGGGGAGTCGGGATTGGGGATTCGCAAAGGCGGGTCCCCGGTCTCTGACGGCGTGCAGGATGGCCGGTTGCAGACGCCGGTACCCGGCGCAGGAAGCCTTTTGTGGGAGCGACTTCAGGGCACCTCTAAAAACCCCGA
>NZ_AQOK01000473.1:0-1408 GCF_000364645.1 Xanthomonas sp. SHU 308
GCGTCGCCCTTCGGGTATTCGCCCGCCGCGGCTGCCGCGCCGAGGGGACCCCGGGTGAAGCAAAACAGCAACAGCCAAAGCCAGAGCAACAGCCAGAGCCAAAGCCAAAGCAACGTCCGAAGCCAAAGCAACGTCCGAAGCAACAGCAACAGCAACAGCTAAGAACGACAGTGCGATCGAATTCCCCCTGTTAACGGAATCACCATGAACTTCATCTCCACCCGTAACGCCGCTCCCGCCGTTTCGCTCAGCCAGGCCATCGCCGCCGGGCTCGCCCCCGATGGCGGCCTGTACGTGCCCGAGCGCCTGCCCGCCGCCCGCGACCTGCGCGCCGGTGCCAGCCTCGCCGAGACCGCCGCGGATCTGCTGGCGCCGTTCTTCGATGGCGACGCTCTGGCTGCTGACCTGCCGGCCATCTGCGCGGAGGCCTTCGACTTCGCCGCGCCGCTGCAGCCGCTGGCCACGCCCGGCGACCACGCGCTGGAGCTGTTCCATGGGCCGACCGCCGCGTTCAAGGACTTCGGCGCGCGCTTCCTGGCCGCCTGCCTGACCCGGCTGCGGCGGGGTGCGGAAACGCCGTTGACCATCCTCGTGGCCACCTCCGGCGATACCGGTGCCGCGGTCGCGGCCGCGTTCCATCGCCAGCCCGGGCTGCGCGTGGTGGTGCTGTATCCGGACGGGCGCGTGTCGCCGCGGCAGGCGCATCAACTCGGCTGCTTCGGCGACAACATTCAGGCGCTGCGCGTGGCCGGCTCGTTCGACGATTGCCAGGCGCTGGTGAAGCAGGCACTGAACGACGCCGACCTGCAGGCGCAGGCGCCGTTGAGTTCGGCCAACAGCATCAGCCTGGGGCGCTTGCTGCCGCAGATGAGCTACTACGCGCATGCAGCCCTGCAGCACCATGCCGCGCATGCGCAGCCGCTGAACCTGGTGGTGCCCACCGGCAACCTGGGCAATGCGCTGGCCGCGATCCTGGCGCGCGCGCTGGGCGTGCCGCTGGGCCGGATCGTGCTGGCGACCAACGCCAACCGCGTGCTGCCGGACTTCTTCGCCGGCGCCGATTACGCGCCGCAGCCCAGCGTGGCGACCCTGGCCAATGCGATGGACGTCGGCGCGCCAAGCAATGTCGAGCGCCTGCGCTGGCTGTACCAGGGCGACGACGCCACGCTGCGCACCCAGTTCCAGGCGTACTCGGTGGACGATGCGCAGATCCGCCAGACCATCGGCGAGCGCTTCCGCCGCTACGGCGAGGTGCATTGCCCGCACACCGCCACCGCGCTGCACGTGCTGCAGCAACTGCGTGCCGAGGGCGCGGAGGCGGACGCCGGCGATTGGGCGGTGGCGGCTACCGCGCATCCGGCCAAGTTCGAAGGGGTGGTGGAGCCGCTGATCGGGCAGCCGGTGGCAA
>NZ_AQOK01000474.1:0-1470 GCF_000364645.1 Xanthomonas sp. SHU 308
CCAGGCCGGGCTCGATGCGGCCGCGGCGCAGCTGCGCGCGCTCGACGGCGGTGGCGAGGTGATCGCGGTGGCGGCGGACATCGCCACCGAGACCGGACGCGCCGCTGCACTGGCCGCCTGCCCGCAGGTCGACATCCTGATCAACAACGCCGGCGGGCCGCCGCCCGGCGATTTCCGCGACTGGGAACGCGAGGACTGGCTGCGCGCGCTCGACGCCAACATGCTGGCGCCGATCGCATTGATCCGCGCCACCGTCGATGCGATGCAGGCGCGCGGCTTCGGCCGCATCGTCAACATCACCTCGGCCGCGGTGAAGGCGCCGATCGACAGCCTGGGGCTGTCCAACGGCGCGCGGGCGGGCCTTACCGGCTTCGTCGCCGGGCTGGCGCGGCGCACGGTGGCGCACAACGTGACCATCAACAACCTGCTGCCGGGGCAGTTCGACACCGACCGGCTGCGCGGCAACATCGCCCACGCCGCGCAGCGCGAGGGCATCGATCCCGCCGACCTGGCCGAACGCAAGCGCCGGCAGATTCCGGCCGGGCGCTTCGGCACCGCGGAAGAATTCGGTGCGGCCTGCGCCTTCCTGTGCAGCGCGCAGGCCGGCTACCTGAGCGGGCAGAACCTGCTGCTGGATGGCGGCAGCTATCCGGGGACATTCTGAAGAGCCGGGATTGGGGATTCGGGAGTGGGGATTGGTAAGCCGAGATGCGCCGCGCGCGCGTAGAACGCGGTGATGCGGGCGCCACCGCTGGCCGCGGCACGACGCGGGCGGCGATAATGCGCGGATGGATCCTTCCGCGTTCGACTCCCAGCACATCCGCCGCGCGTTCGCGCGTGCCGCCGCCAGTTACGATGCCGCCGCGGCGCTGCAGCGCGAGGTGCAGGGGCGCTTGCTGGAATCGCTGGACTACCTCGGCGACCGCGTCCCGCAGGTGGTGCTGGACGTGGGCAGCGGTCCGGCGCATGCCGCCGCGGCGATGAAGAAGCGCTGGCCACGCGCACAGGTGATCGCGCTCGACCAGGCGCTGCCGATGCTGCAGCAGGCCAAGCGCCAGGCCGGCTGGTGGAAGCCGTTCGGCCGCGTCTGCGCCGATGCGCGCGCGCTGCCGCTGGCCGAGCACAGCGTCGATGTGATCTTCAGCAATCTGTGCCTGCAGTGGGTCGAGGACCTGCCGGCGGTGTTCGCCGGATTCCGCCGCGTGCTGCGCCCCGGCGGCCTGCTACTGTGTTCCAGCTTCGGCCCGGACACCCTGATCGAACTGCGCGAGGCCTTCGCCCAGGCCGACCGGACCACGCCGCACGTGAGCCGCTTCGCGCCGATCGCGCAGTTCGGCGATGCGCTGATGCTGTCGGGCTTCCGCGATCCGGTGCTGGACCGCGACGTGTTCAACCTGACCTATCCGGACCTTGCCGCGCTGATGCGCGAACTGCGCGCGATCGGCGCCACCAACGCGCTGCAGGCGCGCC
>NZ_AQOK01000475.1:0-869 GCF_000364645.1 Xanthomonas sp. SHU 308
GCCCTGCGAAAAAAGTGGTGACCGCACCGGCGCGCAGGATGCTGGTGCGGCAGCTGATGGAGCGCGGGCTCACGGAGCGTCGGGCGCTGGCCGTGGTGGGGATGAGCGCCAGCGCGCTGCGCTACGTCCCGCGTCCGGATCGCAACGTCGAGCTGCGCGAGCGGATCCTGGCGCTGGCGCAGCGGCACAAGCGCTACGGCGTCGGGATGATCTATCTGAAGCTGCGGTAGGAGCAGTGGCCGGTGAACTACAAGCGGGTGGAGCGGCTGTATCAGCAAGCCAGGTTGCAGGTGCGCCGGCGCAAGCGCAAGAAGGTGCTGCTGGGCGAGCGCCAGCGGTTGCTTCGGCCTGAAGCGGTCAACCAGGTCTGGTCGATGGACTTCGTGTTCGACCGCACCGCCGAGGGCCGGATGCTCAAGGCCCTGACCATCGTCGACGATGCCACGCACGAGGCGGTGGCGATCGAGGTGGAGCGGGCCATCTCCGGCCACGGCGTGGCGCGGGTGCTGGATCGGCTGGCGCTGACACGGGGTCTGCCGCAGGTGATCCGCACCGACAACGGCAAGGAGTTCTGCGGCAAGACGATGGTGACGTGGGCCCACGCGCGCGGTGTGCAGCTGCGCTTGATCCAGCCAGGCAAGCCGAACCAGAACGCCTACATCGAGAGCTTCAACGGCCGCCTGCGCGACGAGTGCCTCAACGAACACTGGTTCCCGACGTTGCTGCACGCCCGCACCGAGATCGAGACCTGGCGACGGGAATACAACGAGGAGCGACCGAAGAAGATCTTGGGCGGCCTGACCCCGGCCGTCTATGCCCAACAGCTAGCGGCCAAAGCCGCTACGATGAAACCCGGACTCTAAAGAGCC
>NZ_AQOK01000476.1:0-867 GCF_000364645.1 Xanthomonas sp. SHU 308
CGCCGCAGAGCGTGCTGAGCCTGCTCCAGGGCTAAGCGTCGCCAGCTGCATTGCGCCACCGAGGCCCCTCCGCAAGGAGGGGCCTTTTTTGTTTCCTCTTCCCGCGACGGGCCGTCGCATCCCGGAGGAAGCGCCATCTCCGCGCGTTGCCGGTCCTCGACGCCGAAGGCGAGCGCTGCCATGACTGGCAGGGCGACGGCCAGCTGACGGCGTGGCCATGCTATTCGCGGCGATCCCGTGCATGCGACCCGTTATGCGGGATCGACGGGAGACAGCCATGACCACCGACCGCCTGCGCTGTCGCGCGACACGTGACCAGTGGGCTGGATGGCGGTCAGCAGTTGGCGATGACCGTGGCCGCACTTCAAGATCGCCTGTCATGCGTCATCAACGCAGTGCACGACCTGAAAGCGCGCTGGCATTGCCTACATCGCCGGACAACCGACGCTCCTTCTACTTCATCGCCATGGACGGCCGTAAGGCGATCAAACAGGTAGAGGGAGAGATGGCCAAGCCGTCGCGTCGCGATGCGCTGCGTACCGGCAGGTCAAGCGTTCGCGTCGTCGACGCGACACACGATCGAGAGCATCGCGCGCATCGCCCTCGGCGCGATCCAGGCCGCTCTTTCCCCGACTTGTGCAAGACGCCTAAAGTTTGACGAAGCGCGGCCGAAACAAGCCTTTCGCCGCGTTTCTGGTGTCACGCAAATCGCCGAAACGCCAAATTTTCGGCAGTAAATCCCTAAAGGTTGCGCACCGACTGCCGTTACTTATACCAGCAGCGGCACTGGCCAATTGATGGCCCCCTGCGGAGGCTCCAGGCACCAATGGGTTGCCGGACAAATCGCTTAGAGGAGATATCAAAATG
>NZ_AQOK01000477.1:0-847 GCF_000364645.1 Xanthomonas sp. SHU 308
TTCATGCGACACATCCTTGGTGAAGTGGCATATCGATCCGAATACGCTACAGAGCACTCGCGTTGCGCAGCACTGCTCCGGCAGGTTCGCATGCCAGCTGCGCTGCTCCGCCAACCGGCATTGAGGTCGCTCATGATCGCAGGTCCATGCAAACGCGCATCGTGCGCCTCCTGCAACACCCGGCCCACTGCACGCACACCGGTAAGACGTCGCGGCTGAAGCCGCTCTCACGCAAAAGGAGGAACGGCAGCACACATCCCTGCCAGGGCTCCAATCACAAAAAAGCCGGCGTCAGCCGGCTTTTTTAAGAAGACTCACTCCGATTCCCACCACATCCAGAAGCTGTCCCACAGGCGCTTGAAGAAGCCGGCCTCGTCGACCGCCTTCAGCGCCACCAGCGGGGCCTGCGCCACCACCTTGCCGTCCAGGCTCACCTTGACCATGCCGATCTGTTGGCCCTGCTTGATCGGTGCCTCCAGGGTCTTGGGCACTTCGATCGACGGCTTCAGTTCGTTGTAGCGGCCGCGCGGCACGCTGACCAGCAGCGGCTGCGCCACGCCCAGCAGCACCTGCTTCTCGGTACCCTTCCACACGCGCTGCTGCGCGACCTGCTTGCCCGGCTCGTACAGGCTATGGGTCTCGAAGAAGCGGAAGCCCCAGTTCAGCAGCGCCAGGCTGTCCTCGGCACGCTGCTTCTCGGAGCTGTCGCCCATCACCACCGCGATCAGGCGCTGGTCGCCGCGCTTGGCCGAGCTGAGCAGGCAGTAGCCGGCCTCGGAGGTGTGGCCGGTCTTGATGCCGTCCACGCTCGGGTCGCGCCACAGCAGCAGGTTGCGGTTCGGCTGGG
>NZ_AQOK01000478.1:0-1125 GCF_000364645.1 Xanthomonas sp. SHU 308
TCGGGGTTTTTAGAGGTGCCCTGAAGTCGCTCCCACAATCGAGCAACATGCACGACCAATAGAAATCGCTGGTGCATGCGCCGCGCGTCGCCGCCGAAGCCGCGCTCACTCCAGGGACAGCACGTGCAGAGGCGTCACTGTGGGAGGGACTTCAGTCCCGACTGCATCACCCCCGAAACGCCGACCAGCCACCGCGCTCCGCTTCAGCGTGCCCCACCACCAGCCCGTGCACGGCGCCGCCGGCGCCAACGCCGCAGCAACATCACCACTCCCGCACACGAACTCAGCGCAGCGAGGCCCAGTACCGCCATGCGCACGCCGACGCCGTGCTGGAACACCACGTCCTTGCCGGTGCCGTCGAGCGTGTAGGCGACCACGTAGTCGCCCATCGTGCCCATGCCTTCGCGCCCGCCGGCCGCGATCACCACGTACTGCTTGCCCCCCACCGCATAGACCGAGGGCGTGGCCTGGCCGCCGGCCGGCAGCTTGGCCTCCCACAGGGTCTTGCCGGTGGCGCTGTCGAGCGCGCGCAGGCGCGCGTCGGCGGCCGCGGCGATGAAGGTCAGGCCACTGGCGGTGGTCACCGCGCCGCCGAGCAGCGGCGTGCCCACCTCCAGCGGCAGCCACGGCAGCTTCTCTTCCAGGGTACCGAGCGGGCGCTCCCAGGCGATCTTGCGCGTGCGCAGATCCACCGCCACCAGTCGCCCCCACGGCGGCTTGACGCAGGGAATGCCGCCGGAGGAGCTCAACATGCCGCGGCGCATGTAGTACGGCGTGCCTTCCATGTCGTTGAACTGCTGGTCCGGATGGCGCGCATGCTCGGCCTTGCTGAACTGGTCGCGCGGGATCAGCGCCACCTGCATCGGCAGGTCCGACACCGGCATGATCGCCAGCTGGCGCTGCGGATCCACCGCGATGCCGCCCCAGTTCACGCCGCCGGCCCAACCCGGCAGCGCGATCGTGCCGCGCACGCTGGGCGGGGTGAACAGGCCTTCCGAGCGCAGCCCGGCGATCAGCGCGGCGCATTCGCGGCGCGCGCCGGGCGTCGCCCCCCAGGCGTCGGCGGCGGTCAGCGGCGTGTGCCGCGCCAGGCGCAGCCCCGGTTCGGGCATCGGCTGGGGCGGC
>NZ_AQOK01000479.1:0-609 GCF_000364645.1 Xanthomonas sp. SHU 308
GGGATGGGTGAGGCCGGACCAGGTGTAGGGGTGGGCGTTACGGAACCCATTGACTTGCGGATGAAATTCACGGAGCTCGTCCGGGTCGACAAGAACCACATCATTGCGCATTTCATCGCGCGCGGCTCTGGCAAGCCAGCCCTTTCCAGCTCCCGGCTGACCAGCCAAGATGACCGCGTTAGGGCACTCCAGCGATGATTTCCCATCAAAATCTTTGAGGACATTCTCCTCAAAGATCCTGCGATGCTCCGCCCGCATTCAATCGAAAATCTTCGCCGCTCACGACAAGATCTCCTTGTGCGCCTGGAAATAGGCCAAGATCTCATTTAAATCGGACATACCACCATTACTGAACCTTGCATGCAGCATCAGGCTAACCTTTGCCTCGGCTTTCCTGATCGCCTCGGGATCACTAGAAGACTGCGCTACCTTGAGCTCATCACGCGCTTCTGAGATAAAGGAACTCAGTGCGCCCTCAAGACTCCATATGGCCTGCTCGAACAAAGGAGTGCCATGGAGACGCTTGGCAACCACATCATTGAGCGTTCGCTGCAATTCATCCAAGTATTGAGGGTAGTCCTTGAGCATTTCCCGCAGCTTCTGCGGCAC
>NZ_AQOK01000480.1:0-627 GCF_000364645.1 Xanthomonas sp. SHU 308
CGGCGGCGCCTGTGTCGGCCGCCGTCATCGGCACCGCGACCGGCACGCCGTTGCAGCAGTTGTTCCAGCGCCTGCTCGAGGTCGGCCGCGAGGCCGCGGTGCCGGCGCCGGGCGGTCCGCTCAAGCGCTTCTTGAATCGTTGATGCCATGCGGCGCCTGCGGGCGCCGCACCTGTTTGCCGTCGCCGCGCGGTGGGGAAGACCGCGCGCCGACCTCCTCCCCTTGTTAGGAATCGCCGATGAGCGCTGCCTCCGCGTCGCGTGCCGCGCGCCCGCTGCATGTCCTGGCCAACTGGTCGCTGTGGCTGCTGGGTGCCGTGTTGCTGGTCTTCGTCGTCGCCATCCCGATGGATGTGCCGCAGCAACTGCTGTTCTCGCTGGTGGTGTTCGCCGCGGCCATGCTGCTGCGGCGCAGCGGCAGCCGCCTGGCGATCCTGGTGATGATGGCGCTGTCGCTGGCGGTGTCCTCGCGCTACATCTGGTGGCGCCTGACCCAGACCGTGGGCATGAGCAGCCCGGTCGACCTCAGCCTGGGCCTGGGCCTGCTGCTGGCCGAACTGTACGCGTTCGTGATCCTGGCGCTGGGCTATTTCCAGGTGCTGTGGCCGCTGAACCGGCGGCCGCTGCC
>NZ_AQOK01000481.1:0-4162 GCF_000364645.1 Xanthomonas sp. SHU 308
CCCAGCGTCGACCTGTTCATTCCCACCTACAACGAACCGCTGTCGGTGGTGCGCTCGACCATCCTCGCCGCCAGCGTGATGGACTGGCCGGCCGACAAACTCAACATCTACCTGCTCGACGACGGCCGCCGCGAGGAGTTCCGCGCGTTCTGCGCGCAGGTCGGCATCCACTACGTCACCCGCACCAACAACCTCCACGCCAAGGCCGGCAACATCAACGCGGCGCTGAAGAAGTCCAGCGGCGAGTACGTGGCGATCTTCGACTGCGACCACATCCCCACGCGCTCGTTCCTGCAGGTGGCGATGGGCTGGTTCCTGCGCGACGCCAAGCTGGCGGTGGTGCAGATGCCGCACTACTTCTTTTCCGCCGATCCGTTCGAACGCAATCTCGGCAACCACGGCAAGGTGCCCAACGAGGGCGAGCTGTTCTACGGCCTGCTGCAGGACGGCAACGACCAGTGGGACGCCACCTTCTTCTGCGGCTCGTGCACGGTGATCAAGCGCAAGCCGCTGGAGGAAGTGGGCGGGGTGGCGGTGGAGACCGTCACCGAGGACGCGCACACCGCGCTCAAGCTGCACCGCCGCGGCTACCGCAGCGCCTACATCGCGGTGCCGCAGGCCGCCGGCCTGGCCACCGAAAGCCTGTCCGGCCACGTCGCCCAGCGCATCCGCTGGGCGCGCGGCATGGCGCAGATCGCGCGGTTGGACAACCCGCTGCTGGGCAAGGGCCTGCGCCTGTCGCAGCGCCTGTGTTATGCCAACGCGATGCTGCACTTCTTCTACGGGCTGCCGCGCATCGTCTACCTGACCGCGCCGCTGGCCTTCCTGTTCTTCGGCGCGCACGTGATCCATGCCTCGGCGCTGATGATCCTCGCCTATGCGCTGCCGCACATCCTGCAGGCCAACCTGACCAACCTGCGTACCCAGGGCAAGTTCCGCCACCTGCTGTGGAACGAGGTCTACGAGACCACCCTGGCCTGGTACATCCTGCGCCCGACGCTGGTGGCGCTGTTCAATCCCAAGCTCGGCAAGTTCAACGTCACCCCCAAGGGTGGCCTGGTGCCGCGCAGCTACTTCGACGGGCAGATCGCCAAGCCCTACCTGTTCCTGCTGGTGCTGAACCTGGCCGGCCTGGCTGCGGGCGTGATGCGCCTGCTCAGCGTGCAGCCCGGCGGCGAGGCGCAGACGATCTGGTTCAACCTCGCGTGGACCGCGTACAACGTGCTGTTGCTCGGCGCTACCATCGCCACCGCCAGCGAGATGCGCCAGGTGCGCCGCTCGCACCGCGTGCCGCTGGATATCCCGGCCACTCTGCACCTGGCCGATGGCCGTGAACTGGCCTGCCGCACGGTCAACTTCTCTACCGGCGGCATGGCGCTGCGCCTGCTCGAGCCGGTGCCGGTGGAGCCGGACCTGCCGGTGGAGATCGCGCTGCCGCAGCGCGGCAGCTCCAAGCGCCTGCCGGCGATGGTGCGCCACGACCGCGACGGCGAGATCAGCATCCAGTTCCGGCCGATGTCGATCGAGCAGGAGCGCTGGCTGGTGGCCTGCACCTTCGCCCGTGCCGACATCTGGGTGTCGCAGTGGGGCCGTCACGACCGCGACCGCTTCTGGATGTCGCTGGGCCGTGTGTTCGCGGCCAGCATGCGCGGCTTCAGGCGCCTCGGCCAGCACGTCGCCAGCAGTGCGCGCAGCGGCTGGCGCGGCCGCACCGCCGGCGAGGAGGCTGCACCGTGATCCGCCGTCCCGCTGTGCTGCGTTGCTTCCTTTCTTTCCCTTCTTTCCGGTCGCCGTCGATGCGTCTACCCGCCCTGGCTGCATGCTGTCTCACGGTCCTGTCCGGCCTCGCCCTGGCCCAGGAGCCGACCCTTCCCGCCACCGCGCAGGCGCCGGCCGCTGCCGCGACCGCCACGCCGCTGCCGTCTCCGGCCGAACGCGAGCGCTCGGCCACGCTCAAGCAACTGGGTGTGGACTACGAGATGACCCTGCGCGGCATCCAGGGCAGCGCCGGTATCGCCTTCAGCACCCGCACCGACGAAGTGGTGCAGGCGGCGAACCTGCATCTGGTCTACAGCTACTCGCCGGCGCTGCTGCCGGACCTGTCGCACCTGAAGGTCAGCGTCAACGGCGTCACCGTGGCGACCCTGCCGGTCAGCCGCGAGAACGCCGGCAAGCTGCAGCAGAGCGACGTGCCGATCGATCCGCGCCTGATCAGCGACTACAACCGGCTCAACCTGCAACTGATCGGCCACTACACCCGCGATTGCGAGGATCCGGACCACACCAGTCTGTGGGCCAACATCGATCCGTCCACGCGGCTGTCGCTGACCGCCACCCCGCTGGTGCTGCGCAACGACCTGGCGCTGCTGCCGGTGCCGTTCTACGACAAGCGCGATACGCGCCGCCTGGAACTGCCGTTCGTGTTCCCGCAGCGCCCGGACCTGGCCACGCTGCGCAGCGCCGGCATCGTCGCCTCCTGGTTCGGCGCGCAGGCCGGCTACCGCGGCGCGTCGTTCGGCGTGGCCATCGGCGACGTGCCGGCCACCGGCAACGCGGTGCTGTTCGCCACCGCCGCGACGCTGCCGGCGGAGCTGGCCGCGACCCAGGCCGGCCTGACCGAGATCGCCGGCCCGACCCTGGCGATGATCACCAATCCGCGCGATGCCACCGGCAAGCTGCTGCTGGTGCTGGGCCGCAACGACAACGACCTGCAGCAGGCCGCCACCGCGCTGAGCCTGGGCACGCCGTTCAACGGCCCGGTGGCGCGCATCGGCGAACTCAAGCCGGCGCAGCCGCGCAAGCCCTACGACGCGCCCAACTGGATCTCCGGCGACAAGCCGGTGCGCTTCGGCGATCTGGTCGCGCAGACCTCGCAGTTGAACGTCAGCGGCTACCACCCCGACCTGATCCGGGTCGGCCTGCAGCTGCCGCCGGATCTGTTCGTGTGGCAGCGCGACGGCATCCCGGTCAACCTGCGTTATCGCTACACGGTGCCGGAGACGCAGAACAAGTCGGCGCTCAACGTCAGCATCAACGATGCCTTCGTCACCACGCTGCCGCTCAACGGCCATGCCTATGCCGAGTCGCTGCCGCTGCGCTGGTGGCGCGAACTCTCGCCCAAGGGGGCGATGCCGGTGGAGCAGAAACTGCTGCTGCCGACCGGGCCGTTCTCGGCCAACAGCCAGCTGCGTTTCCACTTCTTCTTCGACCGCCCGCAGGCGGAGGCGTGCAAGAACACCTTCCCCGACGTGTCCGGCGCGATCGATGCCGATTCCAGCGTGGACCTGCGCTCGTTCCATCACTACATGGCGATGCCGAACCTGGCCGCGTTCGGCAATGCCGGCTTCCCGTTCACGCGCCTGGCCGACCTGTCCGAGTCCACCGTGGTGGTGCCGGACGAGATCGGCGACCAGGACATGGCCAACCTGCTGACCCTGCTCGGCCGGCTCGGCGCGTCCACCGGCTACCCGGCGCTGCGGGTGACACTGATCCATGCCGCCGAGGTGGACAAGCACGCCGACAGCGACCTGCTGGTGTTCGGCAGCCTGCGCTCGCAACCGCTGTTCCAGCGCTGGAGCGCGGCGCTGCCGATCGGCGACGGCGCCAGCGGGCGGCGCTTTGCGATGAGCGACTGGGTGCTGGACAAGCTGCCCGGCTTCCTGTCGTTCGATGCGCGCCGCACCGACCTGCCGACCACCGCCGAGGTGGCGGTGAAGCCGGCACCCGGCGACGTGGTGCTGATGGGCTTCCAGTCGCCGCTGAAGGCCGGGCGCAGCGTGGTCGCGCTGCTGGCCGATGACCCGGCCAGCGTCGAGGACTTCTTCGACGCCTGGCTGGAGCCGGCCACGCTGAAGGACTTCCAGGGCAGCGTGGTGCTGCTGCAGAAGGGCAAGGTGCGCAGCCTGGCCGGCAACCAGACCTACTATGTCGGTCACTTGCCGCTGCCGACCTGGGCGCGCTGGTACTTCTCGCAGCACCCGCTGTTGCTGGGCCTGGCGGTGGTGCTGCTGAGCGTGTTGCTGGCGCTGGCCGCGCGCGTGGTGCTGCGCCGGCATTCGGCGGCGCGGCTGCAGGCAGGGCAGTGAACGGACACACCGGCCAACGCCGACGCCTGCTCGGCGGCCTGCTCGCCGCCGGTGCGGCGACGCTGCTGCCGCCGGCG
>NZ_AQOK01000482.1:0-3699 GCF_000364645.1 Xanthomonas sp. SHU 308
CGCCGCCGCCGAGGCGGTCGGACACCACCGCGGCGCTGCGCGGCATGCGTCCGTTCATGCCGGCGAACGGATTGAGCGGGCGCCCGGCAGCGGCGTAGGACGCCGGGCCGTTGGCGGCCGGCAGGCCGTTGTCGTACTGGCCCGCCTCGCGCGCCTGCGCCGCCAGTGCGGCGCGGAAGTAGCTCTCGGCCTTGCGGTTCTTGCCGGCGCTGCGGTACACGCGGCCGGCGGCGCCAAGCACCTGCGGCGAATCCGGCGCCTGCGCCAGCGCGCGCTGCAGGTAGTCCTCGGCGCTGTGCAGGTCGCGCAGCGCGGCGGCGGTGTTGGCCGCGGCGATCAGCGTGTCCAGGTCGTTGGGCGACTGCTGCAGTTGCTGCTGATACAGCACCAGCGCCTGGCGCTGGTCGCCGGCGGCGGCGTACAGCCGCGCCAGCGCGGCCACCGCCTGCGGATCCTGGTTCTGCTGCGCCAGCAGCGGCGCCAGCGCGTCGTAGGCGGCTTCGAGGTTGCCGAGTTCGCGCAGGGCATCGACCTGGCGCAGCACGTAGCCGCTGCGCAGCGCCTGGTAGCGGCGCTGCTGCTCGGCGCTCATGTCGCTGTCGCGCAGCTGGCGCAGGGTCGCCGCCAGTTCGGCGTCCTGGTGCGCGCGCAGCAGCACGCCGGCGTATTGCAGGCGGGCCTCGGTGGAGGGGTTCTGCGCGACCAGGCGCTGCGCCAGGGTCAGCGCGCGCTGGTTGCTGCCGATGTCGGCATAGGCGCCGGCCATCGCCGCCAGCAGTGCCGGCTGCTCCAGCGCGTCGCCCAGCGCGGCCTCGGTGCGGCCCAGCAGCAACTGCGCTTCGCCACCGCGGCCCTGCTGCTGCAGCAGGCGCGCCGTGGCCGCCTGCTGTTCGACCCAGGCGGTGTTGCGCAGCGCGCTCATCTCGGCGGTGCGGGCATTGGCCGGAATGCGTTCCAGGCTGGCGTAGGCGCTGGCCCAGTCGCCGCGTTCCTGCGCCAGCAGCGCATTGGCGTACAGCGCCTCGGGCATGTCGCCGTGCACTGCGAGCAGGCCGTCCATGACGCTGCGCGCCTGGTCCGGACGCCCGGCCTGCTGGTACAGGCGCGCCAGGTCCAGCCGCACCCACGGATCGCCCGGGTTGTCGACCATCGCCTTTTCCAGCTCGCTCTGCGCGGTGACGGTGTCGCCGGCCTCCAGCGCCTGCTGCGCGCGGGCGCGCTGCAGGTTGGCTTTCAGCGCGGACTCGCCGCCGGCCTGCTGGCGCTGCGCCGGGCTGAGCCTGGCGAACAGCGCATTGGCCTCGTTGGCGCGGCCCTGGCGGCTGTACAGGGCGATCAGGCCCTGCAGCGCGCCGGCATCGTCGGCATGCAGGCGCAGCGCCTCGCGGTAGCTCTTTTCGGCGGCGGCGGCATCGCTGGCCGACTGCAGGTCGCCCAGCAACGCGTAGCCGGCGGCCTCCTCGGGCTTGAGCTTGACCGCCTGCTGGACCAGGCGCAGCGCGGCGTCGGTGTCGCCGCGGGTGCGCGCGGCCTGCGCCTGCTGCAGTTGCAGCCAGTAGCGCGCGCTGTCCAGCGCGCTGCGCCACTTGCCGTTGGCGGCCGCGGCCGGGCGCAGCAGTTCCTGCGCTTCGCCGAAGCGCTGCTGGCGCAGCCGCACCGAGCCCAGGCCACCGAGCGCCTCGGCATCGCGCGGACGCGCGCGCAGTACCTGCGCGAAGCGCTGTTCGGCCAGCGCCAGGTTGCCGGCGTTGAGCGCCTTGAAGCCTTCGCCCAGCTGTTCGCCGGCCGGATCGCCGCCTTGCGCGCGGCGCTCCTGCAGTTGCGCGGCCTTCTTGGCGATCTCGGCATCGTTCGGATTGGCGGCCAGGAACGCCTGGTACAGCGGCGCATCGGCGGGGCCGGCATTGAGCCACAGCAGCGCCTGGCGCCAGCCGGCACGCGCGGGACCGGCGACATCGGCGCGCTTGCTCAGCGCGGCGAGCTGGGCGATGCCCTCGCGCCGCGACGGTTCGCGGTAGGTCTGCACCTGCGCCAGCGCCAGCGCCGCGGCGGTGTTGTCCGGCTGCGCGGCAGCCAGGCGGCGCAGGCCGTCGCGTGCACCGTCCCAGCCCTGCGGGGTGCCAGCCAGCGCCTGGTAGTACTCCAGCGCCAGCGAGTCCGGCGGGCCCTTGCCGTCGAACAGCGCCTGATAGGCGCGCACCGCGTCCACGTAGCGGCCGGCGGCGGCGGCGCGGCGTGCGTTGCGCAGGTCGATGTTATCGCCGGTGCCGCCGATCGACATGGCCAGGCGCTGGGTCTGCGGCGCCTGCGGATGCGCCTTCTGCAGTTGCGCCAGGCGCTTGCGCGCGTCGGTCTGGCGGCCCTGCGCCAGATCGATCTGGGCCAGGCCGAGCAGGGCGTCGGGCTGGTTCGGGTCGACCCGCAGCAGCTTGCGCCAGGCATCGGCGGCGAGATCGTCGCGGCCCTGGTCGTGCCAGTAGTTGCCCTGGCTGACCAGTTGCTGGGTGGCGTCGGCGTTCTGCGCGTGCGCGCTGCCGGCGAGCAGGCACAGGTCGATCATGCCGGCCAGGTACAGGGGTTTGAGGTTCATGCGGAGCATTGGGTTCTCCAGGCGGGCTGCAGCGCGCCGTCTGCGGAAAAGCGGTAGCGGTTGTCGAGCCAGGCGCGTCCGAACAGGATCAGCACCCGGTCGTAGTAGGGAAGCCGTGCCGCGGCGGCGTCGCCGGGCGCGGGAATGCGTTGCGCCTGCGCCTGGAGCAGCGCCGGTTCGCGCAGCGCGCTCAGGTACGGCAGCAGGGCCGCGGCGAAGCCGGGCGGCGCCTGTCCGCTGCCGACGCCCTGGCGGCTGTCGATCTTCTCGTCGAGACGGCCCTGCGCGCGCAGTTGCTGCAGCGGGCCGGACAGGTCGTCGAGCAGCGCCTTGCGCAGCGGATCGGCGGCATCGAGCATGCCGGCCCACAGGTACACGCGGATGGCGTCGTAGCTGCCGATCGCGCCCTTGTCGGGGTCGACGCCGAACGCGCGGCCGTCCCAGGCGGTCCAGTCCGGCGCGAAGCCGACCGGCGCGCTGTCGCGCAGCATCCGTGCGCTGCGCGTGGCCAGCCCGGCCCACGGTCCCTTCGGATCGACCGCGGCGAAGCGCCGCAGCAACTGCAGCGGCAGGTAACTGGGGTTGAGCGTCCAGCGTTGCGGCCTGACGAAGCCCTTGGCCGCCGGCAGCAGCATGCTGCCGAACCCGGGCAGCTCGGCCAGCTCGGTGCGTCGCACCAGCGCCAGCATCTGCAGACCGGCCTGGGTGTAGCCGGGCCGTTGCCACAGGCGCCCGGCCTCGAGCAGCACGTAGGCGATCCACAGGTCCGCGTCGCTGGCGCTGTTGCCGTCGAGCACGCGCCAGCTGCCATCGCTGGCGCGGCCCCACAGCCAGGCCGGCAGCACCTGCTGCGGGCGGCCGCCGCACAGGTTGTGCCGGGTCCAGCCGAGCACGCGCTCGAACAGCACCTGGTCGTTGGCCACCAGCGCGAAGAACAGCGCGTAGGACTGGCCTTCGGAGGTGCTGCGCTGGTCGGCGTGCTGGAAATCGATCACCCGTCCGCTGGCATCGAGGTGCTTGCCGACGAACGCGGCCCACTCGCGCCACGGCGCGCAGGCCGGCGCCATCGCCAGCGCGGCGCGCGCCGGCGGCAGCAGCGTCGCCGCACC
>NZ_AQOK01000483.1:0-781 GCF_000364645.1 Xanthomonas sp. SHU 308
CCAGCCGGCGCAACCGCACCGCGCCGGCCGCGCGCGAGCCGATCACCGTGACCGCCGCCGGCAACAGGCCGATGATCAGCGCGGTGGCGGCGCCGCCGGCCCACTGCACCGCGCTGCCCAGCAGCACGTAGTAGACGATGTTGCCGAGCAGGCTCAGGCGCAGCAGCGCCCACCATTCTGGCGCGCCCAGCGGCGCGGTGGCGGCGCGCCAGCGCGGCAGCAGCACCACGGCGGCGATGGCGCCGTAGGCCAGGTAGCGCGAGATGGCCAGTTGCAGCGGCGAGAAAGCGCTCAGCAGTTGCGGCGCCAGGAACACCAGGCCCCACAGCGCGCCCGCGACCATGCCGGTGCCGACCCCTGCCCATAGACGTTCGCGCATGCGGTTCGTTTCCGTATCGGCCGTGTCAGCCGTGACGGCTCAGCATGCCGGCGCCGGCAGCGGCCGGCTTGTCCCAGACTCCTGTCCTGGCGCCGGGCGATGACGGCGGCGGTAGGCGGCCGGGGTCTGCCCGGTGCTGCGCTTGAGCGCGCGGGTCAGCGCGCTCTGGTCGGCATAGCCGCTGTCCTGGGCCAGGTCGGCGATCGGCCGGGTGCCGTGCGTCAGTTGCCGGCGCACCCAGTCCAGCCGCCGAGCCGCCACCCAGTCCTGCGGCGTGCGTCCGAACGCGGCGCGGAACAGCGCGTGCAGACGACTTGGGCTCAGGTGCGCCAGCTGCGCCATGCGCCGCACCGGCCAGTCCTGGCCGGGCGCGGCCTCGATGCGCCGGCAAAGCGCCTGCAG
>NZ_AQOK01000484.1:0-1880 GCF_000364645.1 Xanthomonas sp. SHU 308
TTCGCCGTGGCGGGCGCCGGCGGTGTCCAGCCACAGCGTCGCGGTGCCGCACCAGCGGTCCAGCGGCGAACGGCTCAGGTGCAGCGTCTGCAGCTTGTCCAGTTCGGCCAGCCGCCACCAGCGCCGCCACCAGCCGCCGCGCACCGCCACGTAGCGCGCATCCAGCGCGTAGCCCATGCGCTGCGCCTGGCGCCAGGACTTGAACGCCGACCACGGCAGCCACAACAGCAGCAGCGCGGCCCAGGCGCCGAGGGTGGGCCACAGCCCCGCGCACAGCAGCGGCACCAGCAGCAGCGCCGGCAGCGAAAGGCGCCACCAGTAGCGCGTAGCGATGCCGTGCCAGTGCGCCGGCGGCCAGGCGATCTGCGGCAGCAGCCGCTGCAGCAGCGCATCGCAGGCGGCTGGGGTGGCCAATGGCGCCAGTTCCGTCAGCGCGTGGTCGTGCCCATGCCCGTGGTGCGATTGGACCACCGCCGTGTCGATGTGCAGGCTGCGCCGCCGCAACAACCGCTGCAGCACGCTCTCGTGCAGGGTCCAGGCCTGGATCCGGCGCCGCGCCACGCTGCTGCGCAACCGCGTCAGCAGGCCGCGCTCCACGGTCAGCCGGCGCTCGCTCTCGCTCAGCCGGAAGCCGTGGTACTGCAGCAGCGCCAGCCCCATCGACAAGGCGCGCATCAGCAGCAACAGCGTCGCCAGCATCATGGCGAAGGTCACCGCGCCCGCCATCCAGCCCAGTTGCAGGTGCGTGGCGTAGCCGAACAGTTGCCGCCCGTAGTGCTCGATCGCGTTGGAGATCATGCGCTCGGGGAACAGGTGGTAGGTGGCGCCGAACGCGGTGAGCAGCACCACCATGCCGCGGTTGGAGATCAGGCCCTGGCGCAGCACCTCGGTGGTGGGCAGCGCCAGCAGCAGTTCGCTGTCCGGCGCGGCAGCGGGTGCAGCGTCGGCATCGGTCGCGGCGATCGTGTCGGCGGCGGGTGCGCGGTGGCGGATCTGCTGTTCCAGCGCCAGCGCCTGGTCCAGCCGCAGCACCCGCATCTGCGCCTCGGGCTTGGTGCCGCCGGCCGACTCCAGGCGTACCTCGGCCACGCCGAACAGCCGGTGCAGCAGCGACTGGTGCACCACCACGTTGTGGATGCGCGCGAACGGGATCTCGCGCAGGCTGCGTTCCAGCCAGCCGCTGCGGATGCTCAGGCTGTCGTGGCCGATGCGGTACTGGTAGGTGAGATAGCGCAGCAGCGACACCGCCACCAGCCCGCTGCACACCGCCAGCATCACCAGGTGATCGGCGTGATCGCGGTGGCCGTCGCGGCTGCCGAACACCAGCAGCGCCAGCAACGGCAGCAGGAAATGCCTGAGGTGCTGCAGCAGCACGAACAGCCACGACCACGGATGCAGGCGCCGCACCGGCGTGGTGTGTTCGGCGTCGGCCAGGCCGCTCACAGCGCGTCGTCGTCGTGGTCGAGCTGGTGCGCCAGGCGCTCGCGCAGGCGTTCGGCGTCGGCCTGATCCAGACCGGGCACGGCGACCGCGGTATGGCGGGTGCCGGCGGTGTGCACGACCAGGGTGGCCAGGCGCAGGGTGCGTTCCAGCGGGCCGCGGCGCAGGTCCAGGTGCTGCACGCGCGAGATCGGGACGTGCGTCTCGCTCTGCCACAGGCGCCCGCGGAACACGTCCAGGCCCTGGGCATTCAGCCGCCAGCGGATGCGCCGGTGGCGGACGAAGCCGACCCAGGCGCCGCACAGGCTGCCCACCGCCGCCGCCGCCGCGCCCAGGGCCAGCGCATGCAGGTTGTGCAGGCTGAGGCCTACGATGCCGGCGGCGACCACCAGGCTCAGCCCGAGCATGCAGCCGCCGCCGAGCGCGGCCAGCCAGGCGCC
>NZ_AQOK01000485.1:0-1312 GCF_000364645.1 Xanthomonas sp. SHU 308
CACGCGCGGCCGCTGCAGGCCGCGCTGCCGGCGACGGGCGTGGACGTGCCCGAGCCGCCCGCCGCCGAGACCGTGCCGGCACTGCCGGAACCGGCCCAGGCCACCGATTTCGACCACATCACCGCCGATTACTTCCGCACCCTGCCGCTGGGGACCTGGCTGGACTTCGTCGACCGCGAAGGCCGCGTGCAGCCCGGCAAGCTGACCTGGGTGAGCCCGATCTCGGCGCGCCTGCTGTTCGTCAACCGCCGCGGCGGGCGGCTGTGCGTCGCCTCGGCCGAGGCGTTGGCAGTGATGGCGCGGCTGGACCGGCTGCGCCTGCATCGCGACGACGATGCCTTCTACAGCGCCATGCAGGGCGTGGTCGACCGCCTGGAACGGGTGGCGGTGGCGGCCTGATCCTCGACGGGCGTGCCGTATTCATGCCGCATTGCCGCCGTAGTGACGCCTTCCATGGCTACGATCCTGCACGAGGTCACGTTCTGGAGCCAGAAATGCGCAGCGCATCACGGTCGCTGTTCAGACACCTTGCCTACCATGCAGGAGCGGAAACAGGGGCCGCGTCCGATCGTCTTCCACCTTCCTTCTATCTGGCGCCGTCCATGGCGCGGAGCCGTCGCGCATGAGTTTCAGCCCCAGCCCGCACGCACACCCGGCGCGTGACCCGCGCCTGTTGACGCAGGCGCGCGAGGGCATGCTGCCAGTGCTGGGCCAGGCCTTCGCCGCGGCGCTGGCGCATTTCGACGATGTGCTGTTCGACCGCGCCGAGAGTGCCGGCGCGTCGCAGTTGCTGTTCCTCGACGGCATGCGCGAACTGCGCCGTCGTCGCGACGAGATCGCCGCGCGCTTCCGCGCCCAGCTGCATACGGCCTGGGAGGCGCTGGAGGCCGGCGCGCCGCTCTCGGCCGAAGTCGCCCTGGCCGGCTATGGGCAGGGCCTGAGCCTGATCTCCGAACACGAGCTGGAATCGCGGCTGGCGGTACGCAACCTCGCCAGCGTGCTGCTGCGCGAATGGAAGCCGGTGCTGACCCGCATCGACCGGCGCCTGGGCTGGATCGCCGGCGGCCTGGAGCTGGATGCGGACACCAATCCGATCGGCCCCGAACACATCGGCGTGGCCGTGCATGCCGCGTTCTCCACCAGCGACCTGGCCCCGGAAGTGCGGCTGGTGCTGATCAAGCTGTGCGAACGCGACTTCACCGCCGGGGTCGGCAAGCTCTACCAGGACCTGGACGACAGCCTCGCCCAGGCCGGGATCATGCCGGAGATCTCGCGGCCGCGACCGCCGCCGCCGCCGCGGCGCGCGCCGCCA
>NZ_AQOK01000486.1:0-722 GCF_000364645.1 Xanthomonas sp. SHU 308
AGCAAGACCGGCACCGCCATCGTCGGCAAGGACGTGACCATCGCCGCGGTCGAGAACCGTGTGGACACGGTGCAGACGTCCAAGCAGCAGAGCGCCGGTCTCACGCTAGGTTTGACGGGAGGCATTGTTGATGCGGCGCTGGCGGTCTATGGCACCGCCAAGCGCGGAACGGAGGTCGAAGACGACCGCCTGAAGGCGCTGTATGCGGCCAAGACAGGCTATGCGATCAAGGACAGCATGGGCGCCATCGGCGGTGCCCAAGCAGGCGCGAATGCGCTTGCCAATGGGGAGGGCTTGAAGAGCGCTTCGGGTGACTCTGGTATCAGCTTGAAGATCGCCCTGGGTGCCAGCAGCGCGTCGAGCAAGACGACCACGCACGAGGAAACCACCGGCGGCAGCCGCATCCTCAGCGATGGCAACGTAACTATCGCGGCCACCGGCGGCGATCTCACTGTCATCGGCAGCAAGATCGCCGGTGACAGCGTGGCACTTGCAGCGGCCAACAACCTCAACTTGCTGAGCAATCAGGAAACCAATACCAGCAAGTCGGAGAACAAGAACGGCGGCGGCGAGATCGGCGTGAGCGTCGGCACCACGACCGGTTTCTACGTCAGCGCCTACGCCGGCAAGGGCAGTGCCAAGGGCAACAGCGAACTGCACACCGAAAGCGTGGTCACGGCCAAGGACACGCTGACCTTGGCCAGCGGCAACGACACCACGAT
>NZ_AQOK01000487.1:0-2413 GCF_000364645.1 Xanthomonas sp. SHU 308
GCCGCGGATCGCGCGCGGGCGCCGCGGCGCGCCACGGCGCGGCGATGCGCTCCGGCCACAGCCACACGCACAGCCAGCCGGCGGCCAGGCCGGTGGGCACGTCGAGGAAATGATGCTGGTAGGTGGTCAGCACCGACAGGCCGATCAGCGCGAACCAGCCGTGCAGGGCCAGCCGCGCCAGCCCGTGGAGGTGCTGCGCATAGCGCACCCACAGCACCACCAGCAGCACGATGTGCAGCGACGGCGCCTGGTTGAACGGCTTGTCGAAGCCGAGCAGCACCGCGAACAGCCAGCCGAACACGCCCTCGGTCGGCGGCCGCTCGAAACTGAAGCGCAGCGGCCACAGCAGGAAGCAGCCCACCGCCAGCAGTTGCGCGGTGAGCAGGCGCCGCGCATGCGTGTCCAGTTCGACACGCGTGCGGCACACGAAGAACGAGATCACGTAGAACAGGTCGATCGACCAGTACGGGACGATGGTCCACGGCCAGAACGGGATCTGGGTTTCCCAGGCGAACGGCAGCGACGGCACGGCGGCGCGACGCGCGGCCAGCGTGTTGGCCAGGCCGTAGCTGAGGAAGAAGAACGGCCCCAGCAGCGCCAGCCAGGCCAGCGCACGCCGCCACGGCCGCGCGGCCGCCATGCTCATGGCGCGATCCGCTGCGCCAGCGACACGGTGAAGATGCCCCATTCGTCGATGCGCTGCTCCAGCTTGCGGAAGCCGGCCGTGCGCACCAGTTCGTCCATCTCCTGCTGGGTGCGCCGGCGCATCACCCAGGCCGCGCCGCCGCGGTGGCTGGTCAGCGCGCGGGCGATGAACTCCAGCTGCGGATGCCAGGGTTGGCCGGTGTAGGCCAGGTAGCCGCCCGGTTCCACCGCCGCGGCTACGCCCTGCAGCGAGCGCAGCACCTGGTCGTTGTCCGGGAACAGTTCGTACAGGCCCGACACCACCGCCAACGTCGGCCGCGGCTGCAGCGCGGCCAGCGCGTCGCGGTCGAAGGCATCGCCCTGCTCGAAGCGGGCGATGTCGGTGGCGCCGAGCGTGGCGATCAGCGCGCGACCCTGCGCCACGTTCAAGGGGCTGAAATCGCGCAACAGGATCGCGTCGGCGCGCTGGCTGCCGCCGGCCAGCGCTTCGAGCACGTAGCGGCCGTGGCCGGCGGCGATATCCAGCGCGCGCACCGGCAGGCCGGCGGCGCGCAGCCGCTGCATCGCCAGGCCCAGCAGCTCATGCAGGTGCTGGCGGCGCACGCGGATGCCGCGCCAGCCGATCGCATCCAGGTAGTTGCGGTCGATCATCCGCCCCAGCGGGCCGCGCCCGGCCGCCTGGTCGCGGTAGATGTAGTCCAGCGTGCTGCCGGAATCGAAACCGGTCTGCAGGCCGAGGGCGATGCCTTCGGAGAGCTGTCCACCCACGCGCAGGCCGGCGCGCACGCCGCGCCAGCGCAGGTCCTGCAGGCTGTAGCGCTGCGGCGGCCAGGCCAGGCGCTCGGCCTCCTCGAAGGTCGGTCCGCGGCGGTGCGCGTGGCGCAGGCTGGGCAGCGCCGGCACCTCGGCGAAGCGCTCGCGCACGAAGCGGCGGATCTGCGCCAGCGCCGGCGCGCGATCGCGCTCGCCCAGGGTGTCGTGGAAGAAACCGGGCAGCAGGTGGCGCTCCTTCACCGGCGAGGACAGGCGCTCGTAGAAGCGGTCCTGCGGGCCGCGGTGCACCACGAAATCGCTGCCGGACACCAGCAGTTGCACCGGCACGGTGATCGCCTGCGCATCGCCGACCACGCGGTCGGCCGCCGCGTACAGCCCCAGCAACACCCGCACCGAGATCGGCCGGGTGATCAGCGGATCGGTGCGATAGCTCTCGACCCGCGCCGGGTCGTGGGTCAGCCACTGCGGCTTGACGTAGCTGTTGACGAAGAAGTTGCCGCGCAGCGCCTGCATCAGGGCCAGCCCGGGCCGCGCGAACGGCACGTACAGCTTGACCTTGAACGCCGGCGAGGCCAGCACCAGCGCGCGCAGCGGTGGCGCGTAGTCGTGCACCCAGGTGCTGGCGACCACCGCGCCCACGCTCTGCGCCACCACCACGATGTCCTGCACGGCGATGCCGTGGACCTCGCCGATGTGCGCGACGAAGCAGTCCAGGTCGCGCACCAGCGCCGGGAAACCGGGCGCGTCGCCGCGCGCGCCGGGCGAGCGGCCGTTGCCGCGCGCATCCCAGGCGAACAGCGCGCACTCGTCCAGGCCCAGTTCCTCGGCCAGGTGCATGACCCGCCCGGAATGCTCGTGGCCACGGTGCAGCAGCACCACCGCCCGCGGCGGCGCCGCCGGCGTCGTGGCCGGCCAGTGCCGGTAGAACAGCCGTGTGCCGTCGAAACTGGCGAATTCGCTTTCGTTGACCTGCCGCATCCGTTGCCGATTCCTT
>NZ_AQOK01000488.1:0-603 GCF_000364645.1 Xanthomonas sp. SHU 308
CCTTGTCTGTCTTGAATCCCTGTTCGCCGCGGCCACGCCGGCCGCCCCGCTCACGCGCGTGCCGCCGCCTCGCGCAATCCCGCCGCGACCCGGCGCAGCACGGTCGCCGCGCACAACAGCGCCACCGCCATGGCGACGGCCGTGACCGTCGCCGCGCCGACCCAGGCGCCGGCCAGCAGCAGCCCCAGCACGCCGATGACGAAGGCACGGTCGCTCTTGCCCATCGGCCCATCGTAGCGGCGGCTGGCGCCGACCATCAGCCCGAGCACGCCGGCATATTCGGTCAACGCCGCGGTCAGCGCCATCAGCCACAGCCAGCCGGCACCGACGCCGGGCACGCCGAGCAGGCTCAGGTACAGCGCCGCATCGGCGACCACGTCGCACAGTTCGTTGAGGTAGGCGCCCAGCCGCGACTGCTGGCCGAACTCGCGCGCCAGCATGCCGTCCACCGCGTTCAAGGCCATCCGCAGCAGCATCCACAGCGGCAGCAGCGCGTACCACAGCGGTTGCGCCGCGCCTTGCGTGTAGACCACCGCGGCGACCAGCAGCGACAGCAGCGCCGCGGCCGCCGTCACCTGGTTGGCGGTGACGCCGAGCCGGTAC
>NZ_AQOK01000489.1:0-2026 GCF_000364645.1 Xanthomonas sp. SHU 308
AGCAGGTCCTGGAAACGTCCTTTGAGGGCATAGATCGACACGCGCGTGGTCCTGACGGCGAGGGCGGGGCGGCGACAGCCTAATGCATCGCAGCGGCTGCGCGCGCGGCCGAAGCAACGGCGCAGGTGTTCTGCACGGTCCGCACGCACCGCGCGCGCGGCTCCACGGCGAGGCGCACGCACCGTGTGCCGGCGCCGCCGCGCACGCGATCCGCAGGCCCGTTGGCCCGCCCGGCCGGGCGTCGGCGGGCCTCAGCGCCTACAATGGCGGCCCGTTCCGCTGCCCCCGCCCTGCCCCATGTCCTCCGATTTCCTGCCCGTGCGCCGGGCGCTGCTGTCCGTTTCCGACAAGACCGGCCTGATCGACCTGGCCCGCGCGCTGGCCGCGCGCAACGTCGAACTGCTGTCCACCGGCGGCACCGCCAAGGCGCTGCGCGAGGCCGGGCTGGCGGTGAAGGACGTGTCCGAACTGACCGGCTTCCCGGAAATGATGGACGGCCGGGTCAAGACCCTGCACCCGCTGGTGCACGGCGGCCTGCTCGGCCGCGCCGGCACCGACGATGCGGTGATGGCCGAGCACGGCATCGCCGCGATCGACCTGCTGGTGCTCAACCTGTATCCGTTCGAGGCGGTCACCGCCAAGGCCGACTGCACGCTCGCCGACGCGGTGGAGAACATCGACATCGGCGGCCCGGCAATGCTGCGCTCGGCGGCCAAGAACTTCGCCCGCGTGGCGGTGGCCACCGATCCGGCGCAGTACGCCGAACTGCTGGCCGAGCTGGAGGCCAACGACGGCCGGCTGTCGGCGGCCAAGCGCTTCGCCCTGTCGGTGGCCGCGTTCAACCGCGTCGCCCAGTACGACGCGGCGATCAGCAACTACCTGTCCGCGGTCACCGCCAGCGATGCCGCGGTGCCGACGCGCAGCGCGTTCCCGGCGCAGATGAACTCCAGCTTCGTCAAGGTGATGGAACTGCGCTACGGCGAGAATCCGCACCAGCAGGCCGCGTTCTACCGCGACCTCTTCCCCACGCCCGGCACCCTGGCCACCTTCACCCAGCTGCAGGGCAAGGAGCTGTCCTACAACAACATCGCCGACAGCGATGCGGCCTGGGAATGCGTGCGCCAGTTCGACGCGCCGGCCTGCGTCATCGTCAAGCACGCGAACCCGTGCGGCGTGGCGGTCGGCGCCGGCTGCGGCGACGCCTACGAACTGGCCTACGCCACCGACCCGACCAGCGCCTTCGGCGGCATCATCGCCTTCAACCGGCGCCTGGATGCGGCCACCGCGCAGGCGATCCTGGACCGCCAGTTCGTCGAAGTGCTGATCGCCCCCGACTACGACGACGCCGCGCTGGAGTACGCCAAGAAGAAGGCCAACGTGCGCGTGCTGCGCATCCCCGCCGGCGACGGCGCCTACGGCATCGACAGCAAGCGGGTCGGCTCCGGCATCCTGCTGCAGACCAGCGACGCGCACGTGGTGCCGCGCGATGCGCTGAAGGTGGTGACCCGGCTGGCGCCGACCGAGGCGCAATTCGCCGACCTGCTGTTCGCGTGGAAGGTGGCCAAGTACGTCAAATCCAACGCCATCGTCTACGCCAAGGACCACCGCACCATCGGCGTCGGCGCCGGGCAGATGAGCCGGGTGTACTCGGCGCGCATCGCCGGCATCAAGGCCACTGATGCCGGCCTGGCCGTGGAGGGCTCGGTGATGGCCTCCGATGCGTTCTTCCCGTTCCGCGACGGCATCGACGCCGCCGCCGCGGCCGGCATCAAGGCGGTGATCCAGCCGGGCGGTTCGATGCGCGACGCCGAGGTCATCGCCGCGGCCGACGAGCACGGCATCGCCATGGTGTTCACCGGCGTGCGCCACTTCCGGCACTGAGGTCTGCAGCGATGCGCCTGTCCGCTGTCGTGCCCCGTCCGCTCGCAATGCTGGCCGTGGTCGGCGCCCTCGTGCTGGGCGGTTGCACGCCGGCCGCGACACCCGCGCCCAGCGCCGCACCTGCGGCCGCGCCCACCAGCGCCGC
>NZ_AQOK01000490.1:0-382 GCF_000364645.1 Xanthomonas sp. SHU 308
GCGCGCTGGCCGGCGCGCAGCACGGCAGTGCTGCCGCCGTCCGGCGCGCGCACGGCGACACGGCCGTCGATCACGGCGACCTCGGCGGTGCGACCCTGCAGGCGCACATCGAAACGCGTGCCGAGCACCCGGGCGCTGCCGCCGGCGCTGTCGACCACGAACGGACGCCGTGGATCGTGCGTCACCTGCAGCAACGCTTCGCCGCGCAACAGCTGGACCGAGCGCAGGTGCGCCTGCATGTCCACGGCGATGGCGCTATCGGTGTTGAGCGTGACCACGCTGCCGTCGCGCAGATGCACGATGCGCACCTCGCCGACCCGGGTGAAGGCATCGCTGCGCAGTCGGTCCAGGCCGCCCCCGCCAACCCAGGCGCTGCCGCCGA
>NZ_AQOK01000491.1:0-6521 GCF_000364645.1 Xanthomonas sp. SHU 308
CGCCTGCACCGGCCTCTGCGCCGGCGGCGACCGCGCCCGCCGCCGCTCCTGCCGCCGCACCGGCCCCCGCTGCGGCGGTGACGCCGATTCCGAAGGGACCGCCGGTCAAGGTCACCCCGGAGCTGGTCGCCGAAGGCAAGGCGCTGTTCAACTCCGCCGGCTGCACCGCCTGCCACGGCGGCACCGGTGGTGGCGGCATGTGCCCGCCGCTGACCAACGACATCTGGGTCTACGGTAGCGACGACGACACCTTGCGTACGCTGATCACCGAAGGCACCGCCGGCATGGCCGCGCATGGCAAGACCCGCATCGGCCACGAGAAGGTGGTCGGGCAGATGCCGCCGTTCGGTCCGGTGCTCAAGCCGGGCGACACCGAGAAGCTGCTGGCCTTCATCCACTCCATCAACAAGACCGCGGGCGCCACGCAATGAGGAATGCGTTGCGACTGGCCGCGGTCGTCGCGCTGTCGCTATGCGCCGCGGCCTGCCAGCGTGCCCCTGCGCCAGCCGCAGGGGCCGACGCCGCGAAGGCTGCGCCGGCACCGACGGCCGCTGCCGCGGCGCTGGCCTACGTCCCGAACCAGCGCAGCGGCACCATCTCGGTGATCGACACCGGCAGCGACCGCGTGGTGCGGACGCTGTCGGCGCAGGGCCAGCTCGGCAAGCGCCTGCAGCAGGTGGTGCCGGGTCCGCCCGGGCATCTGTACGTCATCGATGCGCAGGGCCATCGCCTGCTGGACCTGGATACCGTGCAGGACCGGGTGCTGCGCAGCGTCGACATCGGCGAGAACGCCGAAGGCGTGGCCGCGTCGCCGGATGGCCGCCAACTGGCGGTGTGCGTGGAGGGGCAGAACCAGGTGATGCTGATCGACCCGGCCAGCTTCACCATCGGCGCGCACATCGCCACTCGCGGGCAGGCGCCGGAACACTGCGTCTACACGCCGGATGGCGCGCTGCTGCTGACCAGCAACGAAGGCTCCAACGACTTGGACGTGATCGACCTGAAGGCCGGCGCGTCCACCGGCGTCATCGCCACCAGCGGGCATCCGCGCGGCATGGCGTTCGCGCCCGACGGCAAGACGGTCTATGTGGCGCAGGAAGCGGCCAATGTGGTCGACGTGATCGACCTGGCGGCGCGCACGCGCGTGGCCAGCATTCCGGCCGGGCGGCGTACCGCCGGCATCGCCATCGCCCGCGACGGCAGCCGCGTGTACGCGTCCAATGGCGCCGGCACGGTCAGCGTGATCGATCCGGCCGCGCGCCGTGCGTTGGCGGAGATCCCGGTGGGGCAGCGGCCCTGGAACCCGGCGCTGAGCCCGGACGGCAAGAAGCTGTACGTGGCCAATGGCCGTTCCGACAGCGTCAGTGTCATCGACACGGCGGCGATGAAGGAGATCAAGCAGATCGCGGTGGGCGAGATGCCATGGGGTGTGATCGTGGCGCAGTGAGGTGAGGCGAGCGGCGCTCTCGGGCGCCGCGACGGGAGGCGGGGAGAGCCGGAATGAAGACGCGAGCCGCGGTCGCCTGGGCGGCGAACCAGCCGCTGGCCATCGAAGAGGTGGATCTGCAGCCGCCCAAGGCCGGCGAAGTGCTGGTGCGCATGGTCGCCAGCGGCATCTGCCACGGCGACGACATCGCCCTGTCCGGTGCCGATGCCGATGCGGCATTCCCGGTGATCCTGGGCCAGGAAGGCGCCGGCGTGGTCGAAGAGGTCGGCGTCGGCGTCACCAGCGTGCGCCCGGGCGATCACGTGATCCCGCTGTACATGCCCGAATGCGGCGTGTGCAAGTACTGCCGTTCCAACCGCACCAACCTGTGCCAGGCGATCCGCAGCAGCCAGGACCGCGGGCTGATGCCCGATGGCAGCAGTCGCTTCTCGCTGCACGGGCGCCCGCTGCTGCACTACATGGGCACCAGCACCTTCGCCGAATACACCGTGTTGCCGGAGATCGCGGTGGCCAGGATCCATCCGGCCGCGCCGCTGGACAAGGCCTGCCTGCTCGGCTGCACGGTCACCACCGGCATCGGCGCGGTGCTCAACACTGCGCGGGTGCGTCCGGGCGAGAGCGTGGCCGTGTTCGGGCTGGGCGGCATCGGCCTGTCGGTGGTGCAGGGCGCGGTGATGGCGCAGGCCGAACGCATCATCGTGGTCGACATCAACCGCGACAAGTTCCCGCTGGCGCGCGCGCTGGGCGCCACCGATTGCCTGGACCCGAAGGATTTCGGCGCGCCGGTGCAGCAGGTCATCGTCGACCTCACCGACGGCGGCGCCGACCACAGTTTCGCCTGCGTCGGCGACGTGCGCGCGATGCGCGCGGCGCTGGAGTGCTGCCACAAGGGCTGGGGCGAAAGCATCATCCTCGGCGTGGCACCGAGCGCGCAGGAGATCAGCACGCGGCCGCTGCAACTGGTCACCGGCCGCGCCTGGCGCGGCAGCGCCTTCGGCGGGGTCAAGGGCCGCAGCGAACTGCCAGCCTATGCCGAGCGCTACCTGGCCGGGGAGATCCGCATCGACGAACTGATCAGCGAAACCCTGCCGCTGGACCACATCAACCGCGGCTTCGAGGCGATGCGCGCCGGCCGCGGCATCAAATCGATCGTTCTCTACTGAACCTCAAGGAACCGGCATGCCCCATACCCCAGGACGCAGCACCCCGTCGGCGAGTCTGCTCGCCCTGGCCGTCGCCACTGCCATCGGCGTGCTCGCCGCACCGGCGCGCGCGCAGACCACGGTCAACGCCGACGATGCGCAGATCACCGCGCTGGACCGGGTCGAGGTCACCGCCACACCGATTCCCGGCACGCTCATCGATGCCGACCTGCTGCCGTACACGGTGCAGACCGCCAATGCCGACGACATCGCGCGCAGCCAGGCCGGCAACCTCACCGACTTCCTGCTGCGCGAAATGAACGGCGTGGACACCAATGAGGTGCAGGGCAGCCCGTTCCAGACCGACCTGACCTTCCGCGGTTTCCGTGCCTCGGCCTTGCCGGGCGCCTCGCAGGGCGTGTCGGTGTACCTGGACGGTGTGCGCATGAACGAGCCGTTCGCCGACATCGTCAGCTGGGACATGATGCCGGAGGCGGCGATCCGCAGCGTGGCGCTGATGCCGGGTTCCAACCCGCTTTTCGGTCCCAACACGCTGGGTGGCGCGCTGGCCTTCACCACCCAGTCCGGCCTGACCGCGCCTGGCCTGCGCGCCGACCTGTCGGTGGGCAGCGGCGCGCGCAAGCGCCTGGATGCGTCCTACGGCTACGCCGGCCGCGACGGCCTGCATGCCTTCGTCGCGGTCACCGGCTTCGACGAGAACGGCTGGCGCGACGCCTCCGCCGGCCGCCTGGGCACCGTGTTCGGCAAGTTCGGCCGGCAGGGCGACAGCACCGACTGGGACGTGTCGCTGCTGCACGGGCGCAGCCGCCTGGTCGGCAATGGCCTGCTGCCGAGCTACCGCTACACCGACGAGGGCACCGAGCCGGGGCTGTACGAAGCCGACCGCGCTGCGGTCTACACCTCGCCGGACCTGACCCGCAACCGCAACACGCTGCTCACCGGACAGTTCGACCATCGCTTCGACGAGCGCACCGCATTGCACCTGCTCGCCTACTACCGCCAGGGGCGGCGCGACACCGTCAACGGCGACATCAACGACGACTACGAGGAATTCGTCGACGATTGCGCCGACGGCTACGCCGCCGACGGCACGCCGCTGGACGCCGGCTGCACGGTGTCGCGCGCCGATGCCGACGCGCTGCACAGCGGCGTGCTCAACACCACGCAGATGCGCCAGCACGCCGAGGGCGTGGCACTGAACCTCAGCCACCAGGCCGGCGCGCACGCGCTGAGCATCGGCGCCACCTACGACCGCAACCGCGTGCGCTACCGGCAGTACGAGCAGGAGGCGTTCGTGCAGGACGATCGCTCGGTGGTCGCCGATCCGGACGAGGATCGGGAGTTCTTCTCCGGCGTCGACGGGCGCAGCAGTACCCTGGGCCTGTTCGCCGCCGATACCTGGGAGCTGAGCGAGGCCACCCACCTCAATGCCGCGCTGCGCTGGAACCGCGTCGCCGTCGCCAACACCCTGTCCACCGCCGACGACGGCGTGCAGCCGCGCGAGCGCTTCGTGTTCGCCAAGGCCAATCCCTCGCTGGGCATCACCCAGCGCCTGGGCGACGGCTTCACCGCGTTCGCCTCGGCCTCGCAGAACAGCCGCGCGCCGACCGCGATCGAACTCGGCTGCGCCGACCCGGAACAGCCGTGCCGGTTGCCGACCGGGCTGCAGGCCGACCCGCGCCTGGAGCAGATCGTCTCGCGCACCTACGAGCTCGGCCTGCGCTGGAACCCGACGCCGGCGCAGGCGCTGAACGCCTCGCTGTACCGCGCCGACAACCGCGACGACATCCTGTTCCTGCGCGCACCCAATTCCCAGCAGGGCTATTTCGACAACGTCGACCGCACCCGCTATCAGGGCGCCGACCTCAGCTACCGCGGCAGCCACGGCGCGCTGCGCTGGTTCGCCGGCTACAGCTACCTGGACGCCACCTACCGCAGCGCAGGCGAACTGCTCTCCGGCGAGCGCACGGTGACCTTGCGGCCGGGTACGCGCATCGCCGGCCTGCCGCGCAACACGCTGAAGCTGGGCGTGGACTGGCAGGCGCTGGCGCAGCTGACGCTGGGGGCCGACTTGCGCGCGGTGTCGCGGCGCGTGGCCAGCGGCAACGAGGACGGCCTGGTCGAAGACCCCGAGGAAGGCGAGGCGCCGGCGCGCCACGACCTGTCCACCGGCGGCTACGCCTTGCTCGACCTGCACGGCACCTGGGAACTGGCCGAAGGCCTGTCGTTGTACCTGCGGGTCAACAACGTGTTCGACCGCCGCTACGAGACGTATGCGGCGATCGCCGAGGACCTGTTCCCGGGCGGCGCCCTGGCGCGCCCGCAGGACGCTGCGGTCGAGGACGGCCCCTCGCGCTTCGTCGCCCCCGGCGCACTGCGGCAATACCAGGTCGGTTTGCGCTGGCGTTTCTAGCGGGCGGTTTGCGGTTCGTGTGGTGGCACCGCTCGGCGCGTGCCATCCGCCGTGTCCAAGACGGCTGCACGCCAGTCGGCGCGGGCGACTGGCGCGGCTGACGCCGCTCCTGCCTGGGTCCGCGCCTGCTCATCGGCGCAGGGCTTCCTGCAGGAGCGGCTCAGCCGCGACCTCGGACGGAACCTATCCGGCTCCGTCCGCAGTCGGGACTGAAGTCCCTTCCACAGTGTGCGATCTCAGCGACCCGCAAGCCGTTGTCGTAAAAACGGATGTCGTGGGAGCTGCTTCAGCCGCGACATCGAAGCCCGGCATCCTCCAGCGGCCTCAACGGTTGGGACGCCAATACCCCACAGCACTCACGCCGCTACCGAATGGCAGGACGCGACAGGCGAGGCTTCATTCGCGACGCGCAGCAACTCCATTGAATCGCGATGTCGCCGCCACTCAAGCCGTCGCCAACCCGTGCTTGCGCAGCTTGCGATACAAGGTGTTGCGGCTGATGCCCAGCGCATCGGCGGTGCGGCTGACGTTCCAGCGGTGACGCTCGAGCTGCTGCTGCAGCACGCTGCGCTCGGCACTGTCCAGGGCGACGCGGCCGGGCATGCCGTCGCCGGCATGCGCATCGTCGCCGAGCAGGCATGGGCCGCTGTCGGCATCGACGATTTCCTGCGGCAGGTTGGGGATGCGGATGACGCCATCGGCGCACAGCACCGCCGCGGTACGCAGCACGTTGCGCAGCTGCCGCAGGTTGCCGGGCCAGGCATAGCTGAGCAGCTTGTGCAGGGCGTCCTCGCTGATGCGCACCGTCTGCTCGCCGCTCTCCTCGCGCAGCAGGGTGCGGATCAGTTCGGCCTTGTCGCTGCGCTCGCGCAGCGGCGGCAGGTGCAGCACCACGCCGTTGAGGCGGTAGTACAGGTCCTCGCGGAAGCCGCCGCTGCCGACCATCTGCGCCAGGTCGCGGTGGCTGGCGCTGATCACGTGCAGTTCCAGCGGCACCGCGCGGTCGCTGCCCAGCGGGGTCACGCTCTGTTCCTCCAGCACCCGTAGCAGGCGCGTCTGCAGCGGCAGCGGCATGTCGCCGATCTCGTCCAGGAACAGAGTGCCGCCGCTGGCCTGCAACAGCTTGCCGTGGCGTCCTTCGCGCGCGGCATCGGTGAAGGCGCCGCGCGCATAGCCGAACAGCTCGCTCTCGATCAGCGCTTCCGGGATCGCCGCACAGTTCACTGCCACGAACGGGCGGTCTGCCCAGGGCGAGCTGCGGTGCACCGCCTTGGCGAACTCTTCCTTGCCGGTGCCGGTGGCGCCGCACAGCAGGATCGACACGCGGTGCTTGGCCAGCTTCAGCGCATTGTCCAGGTTGTGCAGCATGCGCGGATCGGAGCCGACATGATCGTTGGCGCGCGCGGCCTGGCCGTCCTCGCCCGCGGCGCGCGTTCGACCGGCAGCGCTGCGCGCACGCGGCGGCTGCGCCAGGGCGAAGAAGCGGCGGCCGGGGCAG
>NZ_AQOK01000492.1:0-344 GCF_000364645.1 Xanthomonas sp. SHU 308
TGTTGCCGGCCTGCACGGTGGTGCCGGTGAGGCTGAGGTCGCGGCCGGCCTGCAGCAGCAGGTTGTTGCCGGCAGTGATGCCCGAACGCAGGTCGCCGCCTGCGATGGCGTCGCGGGTGGTGCTGGTGAGGTCGCGACCGGCGCTGAGCAGCACGTCGCGGCCAGCGATCTGGCCGCCGAGGTTGAGCAGGTCCTGATTGGCCTGCAGCGCCACGGTGCCGCTGGACACGATGCGGCCCTGGTTGAGCAGGTTGCCGACATTGGCGCTGACATTGGCGCCGCCGATGGTGCCGGTGTTGCTCAGGCCGGCCGTGGCGTTGAGCGAGACGTCGCCGTTGTCGCTG
>NZ_AQOK01000493.1:0-2661 GCF_000364645.1 Xanthomonas sp. SHU 308
AGCCGCGCGGTGGCCGCGACGGGTGCCGCACGCAGCGGCACCGCTGGCGCATCGACCAGGCCGCTGCTCACGCGTCCACCCGTTTGCGGGCCAGCGCCTCGCCGGCGCGCTGCGCGCGCTGCAGGCCTGCCTGCAGATCGGCGACCAAGTCCGCACTGGATTCGATGCCCACCGACAGACGCAACAGGCCGTCGGAAATCCCGGCCTTGGCGCGTGCCTCGGCGGTCATCGCCGCATGGGTCATGGTCGCCGGATGCGCGACCAGGCTCTCCACGCCGCCCAGCGATTCGGCCAGGGTGAAGTAGCGCAGGCCATCGACGAAGGCGCGTACCTCGGCCTCGCCGCCGGCCAGTTCGAAACTGATCATCGCGCCGAAGCCGCGCTGCTGCCGCGCCGCCACCGCGTGGCCCGGATGCGAGGCCAGGCCCGGGTAGTACACCTGGCGCACCGCGGCGTGCGTGGTCAGCAATTCCACCACCGCCTGCGCGTTCTCCTGGTGCGCGCGCAGGCGCGCGTCCAGCGTGCGCAGGCCGCGCAGGGTCAGGAACGCGTCGAACGGCGAGCCGGTCAGGCCCAACGCATTGGCCCACCACACCAGCTGCTGGTGCAGTTCGGCATCGGCGGCGATCACCGCGCCACCGACCACGTCGCTATGGCCGTTGACGTACTTGGTGGTGGAGTGGATCACCAGGTCGGCGCCGAAGGCGATCGGGGTCTGCAGCGCCGGCGACAGGAAGGTGTTGTCGACCACCGCCAGCGCGCCGGCCTTGTGCGTGGCGTCGATGACGAAACGCAGGTCGGTGATGCGCAGCAGCGGGTTGGACGGGGTCTCGATCAGCACCAGCCGCGGCGCCTGCGCCAGCGCATCGGCCAGCGAGCGCGGATCGGTCAGGTCGGCGGTGATCAGCTCGAAGTGGCCCTTCTTGGCCAGCGCGTTGAACAGGCGCCAGCTGCCGCCGTACGCGTCGTGCGGCACCACCAGCTTGTCGCCGGGCTGCAGCAGCGCGTTGAGCACCAGGTTGATCGCGCCCATGCCGGTGGCGGTGATCACCCCGCCGGCGCCACCTTCCAGTTCCGCCAGCGCTTCGCCGAGCAGGTCGCGGGTGGGGTTGCCGCTGCGGGTGTAGTCGTACTGGCGCTTGTTGCCGAAGCCGTCGAAGCTGAAGTTCGACGACAGCACGATCGGCGGAGTCACCGCGCCGTAGGCGGTGTCGCGGTCGATGCCGGCGCGGACCGCGGCGGTGGCGGCACTACAGGGCAGATCGGTGTCGTGGGCAGTGCTCATGCGGCAACTCCGGTGGGGCGAAGGGCGGTGGCGAGAATCGCGTCGATGCGATCGGTTTCTTTCAGGAAGGCGTCGTGACCGTAGGGCGAACGCAGCACGCGCAGGCTGCCGCGCGGGCCCAGGCCTTCGACCAGGGTGACCAGGTCCGACAGCGGCACCAGGCGGTCGCCTTCGACCGCCACCACCACCGTGGGCACGGCGACGGCGGCCGGCTCGATGCGGTGCAGGTCGATGGATTCGGACAGGCGCAGGTAGGCGTTGACCTGGGTGCGCGCCACGTACTGCGCGCCGGCGGCGTCCAGGTAGTCTTCGGCGGCGACGCGGACGCGGCCGTTGATCACTTCCGGCGCCGCGTCGAAGCGTTCGCCGAACTCCTCCGGAGTGCGGTAGCTGAGCATCGCGAACTGCCGCGCCAGCGACAGCCCGTGGCTCTCGGCGCATTGCAGCTGGCCCAGTGCCACGGCGCGGCGCTGCAGCGCGCGCCAAGCCGCGGCATACGGATGCGCGCGGTGCGCGCCGCTGACCGCAATCAGCTTCTGCAGGTGCTGCGGATGCCGCACCGCCAGTTGCAAGCCGACCAGCGCACCGTAGGAGTAGCCGACGAACCCGTGCAGTTGCGCGATGTCCAGCGCGTCCAGCAGCGCAGCGATGGCATCGGCCTGGTCGGCACTGTCGATCGGCGCGTCCAGGCTGCCGTCGGCGCCGACGAAATCGAACGCCAGCAGCCGCCGCTGGGTGGGATCCAGCGCCCGCCCCGGCCCGACCAGGCCTTCGGCCCAGCCCTTCTCGGGAAAGCTGGCGTTGGCGGCGAGATGGCGGTGCGCGGAGATGCCGCCGGCGACGAACACCACCGGCGCGGCAGCCGGGCCGCTCAGTTCGTAGCGCAGGCGCAGCAGTTGCACACCGGCGTGGCGCAGCGGCAACGCGACGGCGATCTCGCCACGCATCGCGTGCACGCCGTCGGCCGGCGCGGCAACGCGGTCGTGGGACGGAGTGGCGGAGGTGGGGCGATCAGGCGAGTTCACGAGGCGCATGGCGGTATCCGGAGAGGAACGGCCATCGAGCTTCGCGGAGCTCGCGTTCGCCATGCAGAAGGCATGGATCGAACCATCTTTCGGCGGACGCGTGGGTCCCCGCAGGATTTGGCACCTACACGGGCGCTTGCGCGTCCGCTGGCTGCCCCGGCATCAAAGGGCCTGTCCCTCCGCCGGTCTCGATGGTGGAGCCACGATGCCAGCGATTCTCGGTCATGTCAATCTCTTTATTCGGATGAAGCGATATGATTTTTCGATCCCTGGCCTCGGCCATACTCCGCTCCCCCCATCGCTGCCCCTGCCCCTGCCCCTGCCCGTGCGCCGACGCCGCCCCCGCCGCTG
>NZ_AQOK01000494.1:0-11929 GCF_000364645.1 Xanthomonas sp. SHU 308
TGGTCCTATCGCTGGCGGCAGCGACCGCCGCGTTCGCGCAGCCGTTGCTGCGCTGGAACGCGCCGCGGCCCGTGGCGGCACCGGCGCCGGCCTGGCTGCAGGTGAGCGCCCGCGACAGCGGCCTGCGCGAGGTCGCACTGGGCAATCCGCTTGGCGGTCCAGTGCAGATCCGCCTGCTCGGCGACAGCGCCGGCTTCACCGCCGTCCCCGCGCTGCCGCTGACCGTGGAGCTGGCCGCCGGCGAGCGCCGCGTGGTTGCGCGTCTGTATCCGTCCGGCGACCTGGCCGAGACCGACGCTGGCGACGCCCGGCTGCGCATAGAGGCGGTGCCCGGCTCGCCGCGCGCCCATGCCGACCCGGCGCTGTACGCCCTGCCCTTCGCGGATCGCCCGGTGCGCATCGACCAGGGCTTCGGCGGCGCCTTCAGCCATTGCGACCCGGCCAACGCCTATGCCCTGGATTTCGCCCTGCCCGACGGCACGCCGGTGCTGGCCGCGCGCGCGGGCGTGGTGATGGAGGTGCGCGACGACTTCCGCGAGTCCGGCACCGACCCGCGCCTGGGTCAGGCCGCCAATCTGGTGCGGGTGGTGCACGCCGACGGCAGCATGGCGATCTACGCGCACCTGGCCCCCGGCGGCGTGCAGGTGCGGGTGGGCCAGGCGGTGCAGCGCGGCGACCGCCTCGGCCTGTCCGGCAACACCGGCCTGAGCAGTGGCCCGCACCTGCATTTCGCCGTCCAGCTCAACCGCGGCCTGCGCCTGGAATCGGTGCCGTTCCGGATGGCCGGCCCGCTGGGCGAATTGCGCTTCGCCCACCCCGCCCCACCCTGAGCGCGCCGCCTACCGTTCGTCGGCAAACGCATTGACATTCGCCAAGTGTATTGATGTATTAATACATATGGATGCAACCCACCTCCACGTCCAACCCAGCGCCCCCGAGCCGATCTACCGGCAGATCGCCGAGCAGATCCGCCGCCTGGTCGCCGCGGGGCAATTGCGCCCAGGCGATGGTCTGCCCTCGGTACGCGAGGTCGCCGCGGTCCACGCGGTGAACCCGATGACGGTCTCCCGCGCCTATAGCCAGCTCGAAGCCGAGGGCGTGCTGGAACGCCTGCGCGGCCGCGGCATGGCGGTGGCCGCGACCGCCGCCGCACCGCAACGGCAGCGCCTGGAGTTGATCGAACCCCGGCTGCAGGAACTGATCCGGCATTGCCGCGAACTGGGCCTACCGGCGCCTCCCGTGATCGAACGTCTTGAACAGTTGTTTGGAGAACCTGGCGATGAGTAGCGTGGCGATGCAGAGCGCAATCCAGACCGATCTGGACATGGACCTGCCGCTGGCGGCGCACGACCTGCACCTGGCGTTCGGTGCCAGCGACGTGCTGCGGGGCGTGGGCCTGCAAATCGGGCGCGGCGAAGTGGTCGGGCTGATCGGCCGCAACGGCGCCGGCAAAAGCACCCTGCTTGCCTGCCTGCTGGGCCTGCTGCAGCCGCAGCGCGGCCAGGCGCGGGTATTCGGCGGTCCGGCGCTGCGACTGGACGATGCACGCAAGGCGCGCATCGGCTTCGTGCCCCAGCAGCCCCAGGCCTTCGGCTGGATGCGCGTGGCGGAACTGCTCGCCTTCGCCGCGCAGCTCTATCCGCACTGGGACGCGCAGCGCGCCGACACGCTGCTGCAGCGCTGGGAACTGGACCGCCGCCAGCGCATCGACACGCTTTCGCCCGGCCAGGCCCAGCGTCTGGCCCTGGTGCGGGCGCTGGCGGCGCGGCCGGCGCTACTGGTGCTGGACGAACCGGCCTCGGCGCTGGATCCGGTGGCGCGCCGCGACCTGATGCGCGAGATCGTCACCGAAACCTGCGATGCCGGCACCACCGTGCTGTTCTCCAGCCACATCGTCAGCGACCTGGAACGGGTGGCCTCGCGCGTGGCGTTCCTGCACCAGGGCCGGCTGCTGCTCGACCAGCCGCTGGACGAACTCAAGGACAGCGTGTTGCGACTCACGCTGCCGCCGGCCGCCGCCGCGCTGCTCGGCGACGCCGTGCTGCGCGGCGAACTCGCACGGCGCCGCAGCGCCGACGGCGGCACCGCCGTGCTGCTGCACGCCGGCGAACCGCCCTCCGCCCTGCTCGGCGTGCCCGGTCTGCGCATCGACCGGCTCGGCCTGGAGGACCTGTTCATCGAGGTGGCGGGATGAAGCGCCTGCTCGCCGATCTGCGCCTGCTGTACGCGGCATCGGGCAGGACCCGATGGGTCTACCCCTGGGTGATCGCCGCGGCATTGGCCCTGACGTGGGTCGACAATCCACCATCGCCGCTGGTGCTGACCTGCCCCATCGTGCTGCTGCTCTGGGCACGACTCGGCGCACGCTTGCTGAGCCTGCTCGAGCAGGCGCATCGCCTGCGCCTTCCGGGGCTGCGCAAACGCTTCGCGCGCCTGTTCGCACTGGCGGTGGCCGGCACCGTGCTGGTGCCGGTCCTGCTTTACACGCCGCGCGGCAGCGATCCCAGCCTGACGGCACCGACACTGCTGCTGTGCGCGTCCGGCGGGCTGCTGCTGGCGACAGCGCCAGCGTGGTCCAGTACCGCACTGCTGTGTCTGCCGCCCCTCGGCTTCATGCTGCACTACTGGGTCGGCGTGCCATTGGACGCGTACCCGCGCAGCACCATGCTGGCCATCGCTGCAGCGTGCGTCGCGGGCGCGACGTGGGCCTACCGCCGCGCCAGCACGCCTCGGCCCGTCGCGCTCGCGCCCTGGCTGCGTCCGCTGTGGATGAACCTGCAGCCGCGCCTGCCCGGCGATGGCGCGATCAGGCAGGTGGTCGCATCGCAAACCGGGCGCCGTGGGTGGATGCAGGGCATCGCGCGCCCCAGCGTTCCCTCGGGCCTGCACGGCGCACCGGAACGCGCCATGCGCTTCGCACTCGGTCCAGGTTTCGCTCCCGGCAGCGCGGCCGGCACCGCGCTGGCCGTCCTCGTCATGCCGTCGCTGGTGTTGCTGTGGACGCTGCTGCTGGTGGGCACGCAATCGCCGACGCTGCCGCTGATCCTGGCCAACGTCATGGCCAACCTGTCCAGCGCGAAGTTCCTGCAACGACTGTGGCTGTGGCGCAAGCACGGCAACCTCGGCCTGATGGAAAGCGCCCTGCTGCCCGGCCTGGGCGCACCCGGGCAGATCGGCACGCTGTTCAACCAGGTGGTGCTGAAATGCGCGATCGCGGCGATGCTTCCGTGGCTGTGCCTGTCCTGGCTGCTCGGGCTGCTCAGACACGCCCCGACCGCCTACTACCCGCTGACGGTGTCGATCACCCTGACCGGGACCCTGCTTGCCAGCACCGTCCTGCTGGCCTGCTTGCGCTGGCCGCGCAGCGTGTTGGCGCTGGTCGTGGCGCACTGCGCACTGACGCTGCTGGGCGCCATCAGCATCGGCCAGGTCGGCCTGCCCCGCGCGGTGGCACCACACTGGCTGGCACCAGCCTGGAGCCTGCTGCTGCTCGGCATGGTCATCGTCTACAACCTGATGGCACGCCAATCCAGCAAGCGCCCGCACCCCTGGCTGCTCAACTGAACGGCCGTAGCGGGAAGCCCGCTATAATCGCGGGCTTCCTCCGTTGCCGATGACGCCCCTTGCGGGCGTGCCGCCCATGTCCGAAGTCGCCACCGAAGCTGCGCGCCGCCGCACCTTCGCCATCATTTCCCATCCCGACGCCGGCAAGACCACGCTGACCGAGAAGCTGCTGCTGTTCGGCGGGGCGATCCAGATGGCCGGCTCGGTGAAGGGCCGCAAGGCCGCGCGCCACGCCACCTCGGACTGGATGGCGCTGGAAAAGGAACGCGGCATCTCGGTGACCTCGTCGGTGATGCAGTTCCCGTACGAAGGCAAGATCATCAACCTGCTCGACACCCCCGGCCACGCCGACTTCGGCGAGGACACCTACCGCGTGCTCACCGCGGTGGACTCGGCGCTGATGGTGATCGACGTGGCCAAGGGCGTGGAAGAGCGCACCATCAAGCTGATGGAGGTGTGCCGGCTGCGCGACACGCCGATCATGACCTTCATCAACAAGCTCGACCGCGAGGGCAAGGATCCGATCGACCTGCTCGACGAGGTCGAGACCGTGCTCGGCATCGAGTGCGCCCCGGTGACCTGGCCGATCGGCATGGGCCAGCGCCTCAAGGGCGTGGTGCACCTGGTGACCGGCGAAGTGCACCTGTACGAACCCGGCCGCAACTTCACCCGCCAGGATTCGACCATCTTCCCGTCGCTGGACGCGCCCGGCCTGGCCGAGAAGATCGGCGAACAGATGCTGGCCGACCTGCGCGAGGAACTGGAACTGGTGCAGGGCGCCAGCCACGCCTTCGACCTGGACGCCTACCGCGCCGGCAAGCAGACCCCGGTGTTCTTCGGCTCCGGCGTCAACAACTTCGGCGTGCAGCCGCTGCTGGACTTCTTCGCCGAGCACGCGCCGCCGCCGCAGCCGCGCGCCACCACCGGCCGCCAGGTGCAGGCCGGCGAGGACAAGCTGACCGGCTTCGTGTTCAAGATCCAGGCCAACATGGATCCGCAGCATCGCGACCGCGTCGCCTTCATGCGCATCTGTTCGGGCCGCTTCGCCGCCGGCATGAAGACCCTGCACGTGCGCACCGGCAAGGAGGTCAAGCTGGCCAACGCGCTGACCTTCATGGCCAGCGACCGCGAGATCGCCGCCGAGGCCTACCCCGGCGACGTCATCGGCATCCACAACCACGGCACCATCTCCATCGGCGACACCTTCACCGAAGGCGAGTCGCTGTCGTTCACCGGCATTCCCAACTTCGCCCCGGAACTGTTCCGCCGCGCGCGCCTGCGCGACCCGCTCAAGCTCAAGCAATTGCAGAAGGGCCTGGCGCAGCTGTCCGAGGAAGGCGCCACCCAGTTCTTCCGCCCGCTGATGAGCAACGACCTGATCCTCGGTGCGGTCGGCACGCTGCAGTTCGACGTGGTCGCCTACCGGCTGAAGGACGAGTACGGCGTGGACGCCAGCTTCGAACCGGTGGGCGTGGTCACCGCGCGCTGGGTGCACTGCGACAACCCCAAGAAGCTGGAAGAGTTCCGCGAGAAGAACGCGATGAACCTCGGCATCGACGCCGCCGGCGAACTGGTCTACCTGGCGCCGACCCGGGTCAACCTGCAACTGGCGCAGGAACGTGCGCCGGACGTGCGCTTCGCCGCCACCCGCGAACACGCACACAGCGTGGCGGTGGAATGACCGCCATGTGACCGCGGGCGTGCGCCGGCTGAGCGCACGCCCAACCGGCGTCGCAGTGCGGCGCCGCAGCGGATGCGAACCGCTCGCAATTGCGCTACCGTGCGGACCCATGGATGCAGACCGGTCGCCCGCCTACTCGAACGCCGACGCGCAGCCTTCCACGGACTGGCGCGACGAACTGGCCAGCGCGCTGACCCACGGCCTCGGCGCCATCGCCGCGCTGGCCGGCGGCTCGGTGCTGATCACCCTCGCCGCCATCTACGGCGACGGCTGGCAGCTCGCCACCGCCATCGTGTTCAGCGTCACCTTGCTGCTGCTGTACGTGGCCTCGACGCTGTACCACGCCATCCCGCATCCCGGCGCCAAGGCGCGCCTGCAGATCTTCGACCACTGCGCGATCTATCTGTTGATCGCCGGCACCTACACCCCGTTCACCCTGATCGGCCTGCGCGGCCCGTGGGGCTGGGGCCTGTTCGCAGCGATCTGGACCATCGCCGTGGCCGGGGTGATCTTCAAGCTGTTCTTCACTGGTCGCTTCCGCCTGCTGTCGACCATCCTGTACATCGCGATGGGCTGGCTGATCGTGGTGGCGATCGAACCGCTGCTGCGCTCCGTCGACGCCTGGACCCTGGGCTGGCTGCTGGCCGGCGGCCTGTTCTACACCCTCGGCACGTATTTCTACCAGCGCGACACCGTGCGCTACTTCCACGCCATCTGGCATCTGTTCGTCCTCGCCGGCAGCGTCTGCCACTTCGTGGCGGTGACCGGCCAGGTGCTCTGAGACGGCCGATCGCTTTCGCACCCCGTGCACGGCGGCTGCCTAGGATGGCCGCATGGCTCGCGACCCCGCTTCCGCATCCCGCTCCTGGCCTTGGCGGCGCAACGACGGCCGCCTGCGGCGCTGGCCGTTCGTGCTCGGCGCGCTGGTGCTGCTCCTGCTCGTCATCATCCTGATCTTCGACTGGAACTGGTTCAAGGCGCCAGTGGAACGCGCGGTGCAGGCGCGCACCGGCCGCGCCTTCCATATCGACGGCAACCTCGACGTGGACCTGGGACGCATCGTCACCGTGCGCGGCGATCGCCTGCGCTTCGCCAATGCCGACTGGTCGAAGCAGCCGCAGATGGCCAGCGCCGACCGCGCCGAATTGGATATCGCGCTGTGGCCGCTGCTGCGCGGCCGCCTGCGCATCCCCGAGATCCGCCTGACCAAGCCCGATCTGCTGCTGGAAACCGGACCGAACGGACAGCCAGGCAATTGGGTGCTCGGCCAGTCCGAGGGCGGCCATCCGGTCGTGCTCGGCGCCCTGCTGGTACAACAGGGACATCTGCGCTTCCAGGATCCGGCCGGGCGCACCGAGATCGACATCGCCGTCGACAGCCAGGTCGGGCAGCGCCGCCGTGGCGATGCCGCCCCGCCGATCGCGGTCAGCGGCGACGGCCGCTGGCGCGGCAATCCCTTCACCCTGAAAGGCAGTACCGCCTCGCCGCTGGAACTGAGCGAGAGCGACCATCCGTTCCGCGTCGACCTGCGTGGCAGCGCCGGCAGCACCCGCGCGCACATGCGCGGCACCCTGACCAATCCGTTCCAGTTGCGCGTGTTCGACCTGCAACTGCAACTGGCCGGCACCGACATGGCCCATCTGTATCCGCTGCTGGGCATCGCCATCCCCTCCACCCCGCCCTATCAGTTGGACGGACGCCTGCAGCGCGACGGAGATCGCTGGCGCTACCAGGACTTCCGCGGCCGCGCCGGCGATAGCGACCTGGCCGGCACGGTGCAGATCGACACTGCGGGCCAGCGCCCGTTCCTGCGCGCCGACCTGCGTTCGCAGCGGCTGGATTTCGACGATCTGGCCGGCTTCGTCGGCGCACCGCCGCGCACCGGCGCCGGCGAGACCGCCAATGCCGAGCAGAAGGCGCAGGCAGCCAAGCTCGCCGCCACCGACAAGGTGCTGCCGTCCACCCCATACGACCTCGGCAAGCTGCGCGCGATGGACGCCGACGTGCGCTGGAAGGCGCAGCGCATCAATGCGCCGTCGCTGCCGCTGGACGACATGGATGCGCATCTGAAGCTCGATGACGGCGTCCTGCTGCTGCAACCGCTGAACTTCGGCGTGGCCGGCGGCGACCTGCGCTCGGACATCCGCATGGATGCGCGCAAGCCCACCCTGTTCACCCGCGCGCAGGTGTCGATCCGCGGCGTGCAGTTGGGCAAGCTGTTCCCCGACGGCAAACTGGCCAAGGAAGCGGCGGGCGCGATCGGCGGCGAGATCGCGTTGGCCAGCAGCGGCAACTCGATCGCGCAGATGCTGGGCAGCGCCGACGGCAACGTCGCCGTCGGCATGGGCAAGGGCCGCATCAGCAATCTGGTGATGGAGCTGGCCGGGCTGGATATCGCCGAATCGCTGAAGTACCTGGTGACCAAGGACCGCGAGATCCCGGTGCGCTGTGCGTTCGGCGACTTCGGCGTGCAGCACGGAGTGATGACCTCGCGCGGCCTGGCCTTCGACAGCACCGACACCCTGCTGGTCGGCAGCGGGACCATCGACCTGGGCCAGGAACGCCTGGACCTGCTGCTGAAGGCGCAACCCAAGGACCACAGCATCCTCGCCCTGCGCTCGCCGCTGCGCGTCGGCGGCACCTTCAAGGACCCGAGCTTCCGCCCCGACTTCAAGGCCCTGGGCCTGCGCGGCGCGATCGCTGTCGCCCTTGGCAGCATCGCCCCGCCAGCGGCGCTGCTGGCCACCATCGAGACCGGGCCGGGCAAGGATATTCAGTGCGGGCGGTGAAGCCGGGAGTGGGGAATCGGGAATGGGGAATCGTCAGATCAAGAGCGCATTGCGTGGTCTGACATCGCCAGGCGAATCACGCCCAAACGCATAACGCGGGATCCGCGCTCCTGCCTTTCCCATTCCCCATTCTCTTTTCCCGACTCCCAGCCCCTCAGCTCCTGATGTACTCCTGCAACTGATCCAGCTCCTCGCGCTGTTCCTCGATCACCGCCTTGACCAGGTCGCCGATCGAGATCACGCCGATCACGGTGCCGGCGTCCACCACCGGCAGGTGGCGGATGCGTTGCCCGGTCATGAGTTCCATGCACTGCTGCACGCTCTGCGACGGGTCGACGGTGTGCACCCTGCTGCTCATGATGTCGCGCACCGGCGTGGTCGCCGAGGAGCGGTCCTGCAGGACCACCTTGCGTGCGTAGTCGCGCTCGGACAGGATCCCGGACAGCTCTCCGTCCTGCAGCACCAGCACCGCGCCGATACCCTTTGCGGCCATCAGCCGCAGCGCCTCGATCACCGCCGTGTCCGGCGCGACCGCGTGGATCTCATTGCCCTTTTCGCTCAAGACCTGCCGTACCGTCCGCATCGCTGCCTCCCGGTTCGCTGGATCGCACGGCCGAGCATACTCCTTCGCCCGGTGCGCGCCAGGTCTCCACCAGGTACAGCGGACGTTGCTTGGACTCCTCGTACAGCCGGCCCAGGTATTCGCCGATCAGGCCCAGCGCGATCAGTTGCACACCGCCCAGGAACAGGATGACCGCCATCATCGTCGGCCAGCCGGCCACCGGGTCGCCCCACAGCGTCGCCTTGACCACCACCCAGATCGCGAACAGGAAGGCGCCCACCGCCGTCGCCAGGCCCAGGTAGGTGGCCACCCGCAACGGCGCGGTGGAGAAGCCGGTGATGCCGTCCAGAGCGAAGTTCCACAACCGCCACAGGCTGAACTTGCTGCGCCCAGCCAACCGCGGCGCACGCCGGTACGGCACCGCCAGGCGGCGGAAACCGATCCAGCCGAACAATCCCTTCATGAAGCGGTGGCGCTCGCGCAATTGCCGCAGCGCGGCCAGCGCGCGCGGCGACAGCAGGCGGAAATCGCCGGTATCGGCGGGGATCGGCGTCTTCGACAGGCGCCCGATCACCCGGTAGAACAGCGCCGCGGTGCCGCGCTTGAGCCAGCCCTCGCCTTCGCGCACCAGGCGCGTACCGTAGATATCGTCGTAGCCGGCGCGCCAATGCGCGACGAACTGTCCGATCAGTTCCGGCGGATCCTGCCCATCGGCGTCCAGCAGCATCGCCGCGCCGCGATCGACGCAGTCCAGACCGGCGGTCAGCGCCAGTTCCTTGCCGAAATTGCGCGACAGGCGCAGCGCGCCGACCCGCGGATCGGACGCGGCCAGCGTCTGGATCGTCTCCCAGGTCGCATCGCGGCTGCCGTCGTCCACGTACAGCACCCGCCCCTCCAATCCCGGCACGGCGTCGAGCGCAGCGACGATGCGCGGGTGCAACAGCGGCAGGGTCTGCGCCTCGTTGAACGCAGTGACGACGACGGTAAGACGTTCGGATTCCATCCGCGGATGGTACGGAGCGGCCTGCGGGTTCACCAGCAGTGGGCATCACCTGACGAGCCACTCCCTTCTCCCATCGGGAGAAGGTGCCCCGAAGGGGCGGATGAGGGTACGTCTGCCGCCGAACCCCACCACGCTCACGTGCCGGCCGTACCCTCACCCCAACCCCTCTCCCGGGGGAGAGGGGCTCAAGCTACGGCGCCTGCAGGTAGGCCGGGCCGCCCAGTTGCCGGGTCTGGCGCTGGATCCAGTTGGCGCGTCCCTGCACGTACGGGCCGGGACGCGCGGCGTTGTAGCGCTGCGGCGCCGGCAGCACCGCCGCCAGCAGCGCGCTCTGCGCCGGCGTCAGCTGCGCCGCGTCCTTGTTCCAGAAGCTGCGCGCCGCCGCCTGTGCGCCATACACGCCGTCACCGAACTCGGCAACGTTGGCGTACACCTCGAGAATGCGCTGCTTCGACCACAGCGCCTCGATCAGCACCGTGTACCAGGCCTCCAGGCCCTTGCGCAGCCAACTGCGGCCTTGCCACAGGAACAGGTTCTTGGCGACCTGCTGGCTGATGGTGCTGGCGCCGCGCAGACGCCCGCCGCGCGCGTTGTGGTCGCGCGCCTTCTCGATCGCATCCAGATCGAAACCGTGATGGCTTGGGAAGCGCTGGTCCTCCGCGGCGACCAGGGAGATCGGCAGGCTCGACGCGATCTGCGCGGTATCGCGCCAGTCGTACGCGATGCGGTACGACCAGTCGCCACTGGCCCAGGCGCCAAGCTGGCGCTCCAGCATCATCGCCGAGAACGGCGGGTCGACGAAGCGCAGCAGCAACACCTGCGACACGCTCGCCAGCACGAACAGCAACGGCGCCAGCAGCAGCCAGCGCCGCCAGCGCCTGGCCCGTGGACGCGCCGGCAGAGCGCCACTTGCATCGCGGCGCCCCGCCCCCATTCCTATGCTTTCTTCGATCTGGTCCACCGTGACGATCCACTCTCGTGCGGTCGCCATCTTCCCATGCGCAGCGAGGCCGCAATGCATTCTTCCGACGATCGTCTGACCCGCTTCCTGCTCCCCGGCGCCGGCGTGCGCGGCGTGCACGTACGCCTGCACGACACCTGGCGCGAGATCCTGGCGCCGGCCAGCTATCCTGCCGCGGCCACCGAACTGCTGGGCGAGGCCTGCGTCGCCGCGGCCCTGTTCACCGGCCATACCAAGGTCGACGGGCGCCTGTCGGTGCAGTTGCGCAGCCAGGGCGCGCTGCGCACCCTGTTCGCCGAGTGCACCGCCGCCGGCACGCTGCGCGGCATCGTCCAGTTGGGCGAGGGCCAGGACGCGCCGCGCGACCTGCGCGTGCTCGGCGACGATGCCCTGCTGGCGATCACCATCGAGAACCCCGGCCTGGACCCGCGCGAACCGCAGCGCTACCAGAGTCTGGTGGCGATGTCCTCGGCCGAGCTGGACGAAGCCTTCGAGGACTACTTCCGCCAGTCAGAGCAGTTGCCGACGCGGCTGATCCTGGCCGCCGACGGTACGCACGCCGCCGGCCTGCTGCTGCAGAAGCTGCCGGGCGACGCCGGCGACGAGGACGGCTGGAACCGCGCCGGCGCGCTGTTCGAGACCGTCGGCGAGGCCGAACTGCTGGCCACGCCGGCCGAAACCCTGCTGCACCGGCTGTTCCACGAGGAGACCCCGGAACTGCTCGGCGACCGCCCGCTGCGCTTCGGCTGCTCGTGCTCGCGCGAGCGGGTCGCGGCGATGCTGCGCTCGCTCGGCGAGGAAGAAGCGCGGGCGGCGGCCGAGGCGACCGGCCAAGTTGAGATCCGCTGCGAGTTCTGCGGCCGCCACTATGACTTCCCCTTGACGGAATTCGGAGTATTGTTTGCCGTAACGCAGGCTGAACCGACGTCCTCGGAGCGCTTGCACTAGCTGAAACGCGCGTCGCGACCGGGGAGTCCGACTTGTTAAAGAAACATAAACCCTCTAGCATCGACCACCCTGTCCGGCGGGAACTTTCGTGCCCGCCCCAAGTCTCAGATTGCTGATGCGACCCTTCCTGCGCCTACCGCTCGCCCTGCTGATCGCCCTTGCGGCGAGCACGGGCGCGCACGCGCAGAGCAAGCCCGCCACTGGTCACGACCGCACCGTGTTGCCGGTCTGGAACAAGGGCAGCGGCAAGGTCGAGGCGCTGCTGTACCTGGAGCCCACCGGCGAACAGGCGGTCGGCGCGCGCTGGCATTTCGGCCGCAACTCCCTGGATGCCGCGTTCGGCCTGTCCTCCGGCGACTCGCTGGGCCTGCTGTGCAACAGCGCCAGCGGCGGCAGCATCAGCGGCTTGGCCAGCCACTGC
>NZ_AQOK01000495.1:0-8576 GCF_000364645.1 Xanthomonas sp. SHU 308
GACGACGGCACCACCGGCCACCATGTCGCCGCCACAACCACCTTCAACCGCCCCGGCGGGCGCCTGTCGCTGTCGGCGGGCACCGGCCGCGAGAACCTCCCCGCCTGGCTGGCCGGCGCCAACAAGACGCCGTCGATGCGGATGGAGCAGAACGACCTGACCGTCTTCGCGCAGCAGAACATCGGCCGCGAGGGCTTTGTCTCGATCGGCGGCACTTACGCCAAGGCGCGCCTGGTGCCGATCGCCGACGCCACCCCGGCCATGCTCGACCGCTGGGACAGCAAGAGCCTGAGCATCGGCGGCGGCTACGGCTCGTTCAGCGCCAACGTGATCGGCCGTGTCGTCGACGCCCCCGGCCAACCCGGCAAGTGGACCGGCCTGGGCGTAGGCCTGACCTGGCGCACCCCGTGGAGCGGCCAGCTGACCGTAGGCGCCGAGAACGTCATCACCCGCGGCAAGAACCCGTTCTCGCCGAACAACATCAGCACCGAAGAGGGGACCATCCCCTACGTGCGCTACGAGCAGGATCTGTAGCGAGCACTTGCGGCAAGCGCCGCCTCATCACACCGCACTTTGTGATGGATACGTGATTTTTACTCCAATTCACGTCGAAACACCGCTTTGTTAACGGGACTTTAATTCTTCCTCCGACCGGGATACCATCCAGGCACCCTGAAGGGATTTGGAATCGCATTTTCGATTCCGCCCACAGGCAACCATGGGCTTTACCCAATCTCATTCGGAGAGATAACTAATGAATTGCAAGACCAACAAACTGCGCGATGCAGTGGTGCTCGCGCTGGTCGTGGGCGCTGGCGGCAGCACTGGCGCAGCCTTCGCTCAGGATGCGAGCACCAGCGGCGCCACCAACCTGGATCGCATCGAAGTCACCGGTTCGCGCATCCGTTCGGTGGACGTCGAGACCGCCCAGCCGGTCTTCACCGTATCCTCTGAGGAGATCAAGAAGTCCGGCCTGGTGAGCGTCGGCGACATCCTGCAGAACCTCACCGTCTCCGGCACCCAGACGTTCAGCAAGGCAGCGGTGCTGACCTCGAACGCGGAACAGGGCGGCCAGTACGTCAACCTGTACAACCTGGGCGAGCAGCGCACCCTGGTGCTGGTGAACGGCAAGCGTTGGACCTCCAGCCTGGCCGGCTACACCGACCTGTCGACCATCCCCAGCGCCCTGATCGATCGCATCGAAGTGCTGAAGGACGGCGCCTCGGCGATCTACGGCTCCGACGCCGTTGCCGGCGTGGTCAACATCATCCTGCGCAAGAATTTCGAAGGTGCCGAAGCCTCGGCGCTGTTCGGCCAGAACGGCCGCGGCGACGGCCAGAAGCAGTCGTACTCGATCACCCTGGGCGCCAGCGGCGACCACTCCTCGCTCGTGTTCGGCGCCAGCTACACCAAGGAAGATCCGGTGTTCGCGAAGGACCGCGAGTTGACCCGCACCACCTTTGGGCCGAACCACCCGCTGGACGGCTTGAGCGCCACCGGCCCGTGGGGCCGCTTCAACTACAACGGCAGCACCTACGTCCTCAACCACACCGGTTCGTGGGACGGCAACGGCGTCGGCGCCGATTCGCGCAACCTCGCCAACTACCACAACGGCCTGACCACCGACGATCGCTTCAACGTCACCCAGCAGATGATGCTGGCGCAGGGCAATGAGACCAAGTCGGTCTTCACCTCCGGCAGCTTCGATCTCAACGAGAACATCACCTTCAAGTCGACGGCGATGTACTCCGAGCGTGACTCCACGCGCCAGGTCGGCGGTTATCCGCTGAGCGCGACCTCGCAGCGCACCTTCCCGGTCTCCATCAGCGGCCAGAGCTACTACAACCCGGTCGGCCAGGACATCACCTCGTGGTTCCGTCGCATCACGGAAATCCCGCGCGTCTCTGAAAACAACGTCAAGAGCTTCCACTTCGACGCCGCCCTGGAAGGCGCGTTCAATGTCGGCACCCATGGCTGGAACTGGGACGTCGGCATGAACTACAACAAGTACGACGTCACCCAGGTCGGCACCGGCAACATCAACCTGCTGGCGCTGCAGAAGGCCCTGGGACCGTCGTTCCTGAACGCCCAGGGCGTCGTCCAGTGCGGTACCGCGGCCAACCCGATCGCGCTGGGCACCAGCCTGGCAGCCGGGCAGTGCACGCCATTCAACATCCTCGGCGGCCCGTCCGCGTCCACCGCCGACGCGCTGAAGTACATCAGCACCCTCGGCCAGGCCACCCAGCAGAGCGTGAGCAAGCAGTACTTCGCCAACATTACCGGCGGCCTGTTCGACATGCCGGGTTCGGCAGGCGAATTCGCGTTCGCGGCAGGCGTCGAGCACCGCGAAGTCAGCGGCTACGATTACCCGGACCAGCTCTCCAGCGCGGGTTACACCACCGACCTGGCCGCCGCGCCGACCACGGGCAAGTACAAGACCAACGAAGCCTACCTGGAATTGATGATTCCGGTCCTGAAGGACGTTCCGTTCGCCAAGGAACTCTCGTTCGACGTGGCGAGCCGTTATTCGGACTACGACCGGTTCGGCAACACCACCAACAGCAAGTTCAGCCTGACCTGGAAGCCGGTCGAGGATCTGCTGGTGCGTGGCACGTACGGCAAGGGTTTCCGCGCCCCGACCCTGGACGACACCTTCGGCGGCGGCTCGCAGTCCTTCGATCCGTTCACCGACCCGTGCGATGCGCGCTTCGGCCAGCTGTCCACGCCCGCCGTGGCAGCGCGCTGCGCCTCGGAAGGCCTCTCGACGAACTTCCGCCAGACCGACAACGCCGGTAGGCCGGTCAGCGCCCGCGAAACGCAGAGCAACTCCGCGTTCCAGGCCGGGGTGGGCAACGCAACGCTGCAGCCGGAATACAGCAAGACCCGCACGGTCGGCCTGGTCTTCAGCCCGCACTGGGTGCAGGGCCTGGACTTCTCGCTCGACTGGTACAAGATCAGCATCTCCAACGTGATCACCGCGGTCAGCGCAACCTATGTGCTGAACCAGTGCTACAACGGCGTCACCTCGTTCTGTAACTACACCCGCGATGCTGCCACCGGCCAGGTGGTCAGCCTGAGCCGCGGCAACACCAACCTGGGCGCGCTGGAAACCGAAGGCTACAACTTCGTCGCGAACTATCGCCTGCCGGAATTCGCGGTCGGCCAGTTCTCGCTGCGACTGGACAGCAACTACCTGGTTGCGTTCCGGCAGCAGAGCGACAAGGGCAGCCCCTGGAACGACTACGCGGGCTACTGGAACTACCCGCGCGTTCGGGCCACGCTCGGCGTGAACTGGGTCAAGGGCGACCTGTCGGCCAGCTGGAACCTGCGCTACTACGGCGGCTACCGCGACTACTGCCAGTACGCCGAAGAGTGCAACGAGCCCGACTACCAGACCCCCAACGCCGGCTGGGGCGGTGGCGTGGGTGCCAACAAGAAGGGCGCCATCACCTATCAGGACGTCTCGATGACCTGGTCGGCCCCCTGGAACGGCGCGGTCACCGTGGGTGCTCGCAACGTGTGGAACAAGCAGCCGCCGATCACCTACTCGCTGACCAACAACAGCTCCTCGTCCATCGATCCGATGCTGGACTACGACCGTTACCTGTTCATGCAATACACCCAGCGGTTCTGATGCCGACGGATGTTCCGGTAACAAGAACGGCCCCGAAAGGGGCCGTTTTTTATGCGCCAGTTTTTTTATGCGATCACCAGGTATGCGTCAGCATTCACTGCCGACGGCGCCACTGCACAGGGATCAGCCGGGAATCAAGGTCACGATGACGTGTTCGACGTAGGCTTCGAAGTCCTCGCGCGCCTGCTTGGGCTGGTGCAATTGCAGCGAAAGCTGCAGGAAGCCGACGTAGGCGGCATAGGCCAGGCGTGCGCGATGTTGCGCATCGGTCCGGCTGAGCCCGGCCTGGCGGAACGAGGCGATCAGATACTCCATGCGCCGCTGCGAGACCCGGTCGATCACCGGCCGCACCGCGGGATGATCGAGCGCCTTCAGCAACTCGCTGTAGATGATGTGCGGCTTGACCTCGTGCGCGACCAGTTGGAACAGCGCGCGCAGCCGCGTGCGCGGATCCGGCACCTCTTCCAGGCTGCCGAACACCTGCTGCTGCTCGACCAGTTCCCAGCGCTCCAGCGCGGCCTGCAGCAGCGCATCGCGCGAGGGGAAGTGCCAGTAGAAGCTGCCCTTGGTGACGCCCAGGCGCCGCGCCAGCGGCTCCACCGCCACCGCGCTGACGCCCTGTTCGGCGATCAGGTCCAGGGCGGCCTGCGCCCAGTCTTCGGCACTGAGCCGGTTGTTGCGGCCACCGCCGGAAGCGGCGCCGTCGTCGGAGGAAGGAGCGGGCGCGGTATTCATCCGTGGATTTAACCATACGGGGACGTCGGTTGCAGTATGTGGCCTTCACGAGGGCGGCGCAAATGCCCGGCAGCATTGGCTTTTCGCACCCATACTGCATCGTATTGACATGCCGCGCAGAGCAACCATACTATCTCGTATGGTTTCCGCCTCCGCCACCGTCCCGCATGCCGCCTCGGCTACCCTCTCGGGTGCCGGCGAGCTGGCGCTGGCCGCGACCGTCACCGGTCCCGGCGAAGGGGGATCGGTGCTGTTCGCGCATGGCTTCGGCCAGACCCGGCATGCCTGGTCGGCGACCGCCACGGCGCTGCAGGCGCATGGGTACCGTAGCGTCGCCTACGACGCGCGCGGCCATGGCGACTCCGCACGCAACCCGGCGGACCTGCCCTATCGCGGCGAGCAGTTCACCGACGACCTGATCGTGATCGCCGGCGAGATGTCGCCGCCACCGGTGCTGGTCGCCGCCTCGATGGGCGGGCTGTTCGGGCTGATCGCCGAATCGCGCTGGCCGGGCCTGTTCCGCGCGATGGTGCTGGTGGACATCACCCCGCGCTGGCAGCCGGCCGGGGTCGAACGCATCCTCGCCTTCATGACCGCGCATCCGCAGGGCTTCGCCAGCCTGGACGAGGCCGGCGACGCGATCGCCGCCTACCTGCCACAGCGTGCGCGCAAGTCGCCGGAGGCGCTGCGCAGCATCCTGCGCCAGCACGCCGACGGCCGCTGGTACTGGCACTGGGATCCGCGCCTGGTCGAAGAGCTGGCGCGCGACAGCGACCAGCACCAGGGCGCTATCGCGCAGGCCGCCGCACACGTGCAGTGCCCGCTGCTGCTGATCAGCGGCGGCCGCAGCGACCTGGTCACGCCGCAGACCATCGAAGAGTTCCTGTCGCTGGTGCCGCATGCGCAGCATGCGCATCTGCCCGAAGCCACGCATATGCTGGCCGGCGACGACAACGCCGCATTTACCGCCACTGTGTTGCACTACCTGGACGCCCTGCCACCGGCCTGCGCCGGCGCATCGTCCGCCGTCACCGAGTACCTCCCCGGAGCACGCCCATGAGCATCATTGCCCCCTTCCTCGTGTTGTTGCTGGCCGGCGCGTTCGCCGCCTATCACCGCATGCGGCTCGCCGTCTGGGCCGCGTTGAGCGCCACGCTGCTGGTCGCGTGCTGGCTGCTCGGCGCCAACCACGTCGCCACCATCGTCGCGGCCGTCCTGCTGGCGGTGGTCGCGATGCCGCTGCTGTTGCCGTTCGTGCGCAAGCCGCTGCTCACCGCGCCGATGCTGAAGGTGTTCCGCAAGGTGCTGCCGCCGCTGTCGCAGACCGAGCGCATCGCCCTGGAAACCGGCTCGGTCGGCTTCGAAGGCGAGCTGTTCACCGGCGACCCGGACTGGCAGAAGCTGCTGAACTATCCCAAGCCGCAGCTGACCGCCGAAGAGCAGGCCTTCCTCGATGGCCCGGTGGAAGAGCTGTGCCGGATGACCAACGACTGGGAAATCACCCACGTCCACGCCGACCTGCCGCCGGAGATCTGGAGCTTCATCAAGAAGAACAAGTTCTTCGGCATGATCATTCCGAAGGAATACGGCGGTTTGGGCTTCTCCGCGCTGGCCCACCACAAGGTGATCCAGAAGATCGCCTCGGTCTCCAGCGTGGTCAGTTCCACCGTCGGCGTGCCCAACTCGCTGGGCCCGGGCGAACTGCTGCTGCATTACGGCTCCAAGGAGCAGAAGGACTACTATCTGCCGCGTCTGGCGGTGGGCCAGGAAGTACCCTGCTTCGGCCTGACCGGTCCGTTCGCCGGCTCCGATGCCACCTCGATCCCCGACTACGGCATCGTCTGCAAGGGCGAGTGGAACGGCGCCAACGTGCTCGGCGTCAAGCTGACCTTCGACAAGCGCTACATCACCCTGGCCCCGGTGGCGACCCTGGTCGGCCTGGCGTTCCGCATGTACGACCCGGAAGGCCTGATCGGCGACACCAAGGACATCGGCATCACCCTGGCGCTGCTGCCGCGCGAGACCCCGGGGGTCGAGATCGGCCGCCGCCACTTCCCGCTGAACTCGCCGTTCCAGAACGGCCCGATCCATGGCCGCGAAGTGTTCATCCCGCTGAGCCAGTTGATCGGTGGCGTGGAAATGGTCGGCAAGGGTTGGAACATGCTCAACGAGTGCCTGGCCGTCGGCCGCTCGATCACCCTGCCCTCCACCGCCAGCGGCGGCGCCAAGTTCGGCGCGGTCGTCACCGGCGCGTATGCGCGCATCCGCAAGCAGTTCGGCCTGTCGGTCGGCCGCTTCGAAGGCGTGGAAGAGGCGCTGGCGCGGATCGGCGGCAAGGCCTATGCGATCAGCGCGCTGTCGCAGGCCACCGCCGCGGCGGTGGACCGCGGCGACGTGCCGTCGGTGCCGTCGGCGATCGCCAAGTACCACTGCACCACGATGAGCCGCGAGGTCATCAGCGACGTGATGGACGTGGTCGGCGGCAAGGGCATCATCCTCGGCCCGCGCAACTTCGCCGGCCGCAGCTGGCAGGCCGCGCCGATCGCGATCACCGTGGAAGGCGCCAACATCATGACCCGCAGCCTGCTGATCTTCGGCCAGGGCGCGATCCTGTGCCATCCGTGGGTGATGAAGGAGATGAAGGCCGCCGGCAATCCGGATCACAAGGCCGGCGTCGACGAGTTCGACCGCAACCTGTTCGGCCACATCGGCTTCGCCATCTCCAACGCGGTGCGTTCGCTGTGGTTCGGCCTGACCGCCGCACGCATCGGCGCCGCGCCGGGCGATGCCTACACCCGCCGCTACTTCCGCAAGCTGGACCGCTACTCGGCGAACCTGGCGCTGATGGCCGACGTGTCGATGCTGATGCTCGGCGGCAAGCTGAAGTTCAAGGAGTCGCTGTCCGGGCGCCTGGGCGATGTGCTGAGCCACATCTACATGACCAGCGCCATGCTCAAGCGCTACCACGACGACGGCGCGCCGGCCACCGACCAGCCGCTGCTGGCCTGGGCCTTCCACGACAGCGTGCACAAGATCGAGCTGGCGCTGTCGGCGGCGCTGCGCAACTTCCCGATCCGTCCGGTCGGTTGGCTGATGTGGGCGCTGATCTTCCCGTGGGGCCGCCGCGCCGAAGCGCCGGGCGACCGCCTGGGCCACCGCGTCGCCGCGCTGCTGATGACGCCGAACGAAGCCCGCGATCGCCTGGGCCAGGGCGTGTTCCTGACCCCATGCGAGAACAACCCCGGCGGCCGCATCGCCAGCTACCTGACCAAGGCGGTGCTGGCCGAGCCGGTGGAGCGCAAGTTCCTGAAGGCGCTCAAGAGCAAGGGCATCGAATCGCTGGACTTCGCCTCGCAGTTGGATGAGGCGGTGCGCCAAGGCGTGCTGTCGGCCGACGAGCGCCGTCAGCTGGAGGAGCTGCGCGAGATCACCATGGACACGATCAGCGTCGACGACTTCGACACCGACGAACTGCGCTCGGCGAGCTACTACCAGCGTGCCGCGGCGGCGGCCGACGACGGGCATTCGCGCGAAGCGGCCTGATCGTCCTGGCCATGCGACACCCACGACGGCGGACTTCGGTCCGCCGTCGTGGGTTTGAGGAGACAGCCATGAGCCACCTGCTTTCGCTCTATCGCCGCATGCAACGCTGGCCGGCCGGCTCCTGGCTGTTCGCGCGCGCGGTGTGTTTCAAGGCGCCCTACTTCGCGAGCATCGCGCCGCGCATCACCGTCCTGCAGCCGGGCCGCTGCGAGGCCCGCATCGCACACCGGCGGCGCGTCAGCAACCACATCGGCACGGTGCACGCCATCGCCCTGTGCAACCTGGCGGAGCTGGCCGGTGGAGTGATGGTCGACGCCAGCCTGCCGCCGTCGATGCGCTGGATCCCCAAGGGCATGCAGGTGGAATACCGCAGCAAGGCGCTCGGCCCGATGCATGCGGTGGCCACGCCGGACGTGGCGATCGTCGCCGCCGAGCGTGGTTACGACCTGCCGGTCAGCGTGGAGATCCGCGATACGCACGAGCACGTGGTGTGCTTCGCGCGCATCGCCATGTGGGTGTCGCCACGCGCGCCGGCCACGGCCTCGCCCTGATCGCAGCGTCGCGTGTGCGGTGTGCGGTGTGCGGTGTGCGGCTCAGTACGCCAGCAGCACGGCCACGATCGCCAGCGCCGCCGGCAGCGCCTGCACGAACACGATGCGGCGGG
>NZ_AQOK01000496.1:0-12378 GCF_000364645.1 Xanthomonas sp. SHU 308
GGCCTGCCACGACCACGCAGCCGAGGAAGAACAGCATCACGTCGACCCGCTGCGCGACCAGGCCCCAGGCCAGGCCCGCGGCGAGGAAGCCGTTGTAGAGCCCCTGGTTGGCCGCCAGCACGCGCGTGGCCTGCGCCTTCTCCGGCGAATTGCGGAACACCTTCATGCCCAGCGGACGCGTCCACAGGACCATCTCCAGCACCAGGATGTACACGTGCAGCAGCGCGACCGCGCCGACCAGGATGGAAGCCAACAGGATCATCGTGCTATCCGGCACAGGAGACAGGGCGTCAGCATAGCCAGCGGCCCGATGGGCGGCCAGTCCCCCGCCACGCGGCGCCGGCTCAGCGCGTTGGCGGCGCGCGTTCCGGCGGCAGCTTGGCCGCCTCGCGCAGCAGCCGCCACGCGCCCAGGGTCATGCCGGAGGCGGCCAGCAGGCCCGCGACGAACACCATCTGCGAGCCGAACCCCGACAGCAGCTTGTACAACCACGCGAAGCTGAGGTCGCTGCCACGGTAGATCACCGTATCGATCGCCGCGCCGGCCTTGTAGCGCCATTCGCGGCCGACCCGGGTGTACAGGGTCTCGCGGGCCGGCTTGGCCAGGGAGAACTCGCCGGCGCGGGTCACCACCTGCACCACCGCCACCAGCATCGGCAGCGGCGACACCGCCAGCACCGAATAGCCGAGCAGGATCGCGCAGCCGGGGATCAGCAGCGCCGGTCCGATGCCGAAGCGCGACAGCAGCGCGCGCGTGACCAGCAACTGCAACACCAGGGTCACCGCATTCACCGCCAGGTCGATGTTCGCGTAGAAGGCGGTACTGGCCGCCGCATCGGTGTACAGGCGGCGCACGATCGCCGCCTGTTCGTTGTACAGCAGGGTGCCCACGCCCACGCCGAACACCGACATCAGCGCCAGCCAGCGCAGCAGCGGCTCGCGCGCGATCAGCTTCAGCCCGGCCAGCACGTCGCCGCCCATCGGCGCCTCGCCGCCGACCACGCCGCGCTCGCGTTCGCGGGCGACCGCCCACAGCCGCAGGCGCAGCAGGCACACCACGCTGACCACCAGGAAGCCGGCCGACACCAGCATCAGGTTGGCGATGCCGATGCGTTCGACCAGGCTGCTGGCGATCACCGGCCCCAGGAACGCGCCGAGCGTGCCGGCGGCGCCGATGTAGCCGTAGCAGGCGCGCGCTTCGGTGTTGCTGAAGACATCGGCCATGAAGCTCCAGAACACCGCCACCGCGAACAGGTTGAACACCGAGATCCACAGGAAGAAGGCCATGCCGCGCCCGGGCACGCCGCTGTCGAACAGCACGTAGAACAGCAGCAGCGTGGCGATGAAGAAGCCGTACACCACCGGCAGGAACACCCGCCGCGGATAGCGGCTGACCAGCGCCCCGTAGATCGGCTGCAGCAACAACATGATCAGGAAGGTGCAGGTGAACAGCACCTGCAGCGCGAATTCCTTCAGCGGCATGCCGTGCGCCGCGAAGAACGCGATCATCGCCGGCGGGAACACCGCGGCCACGTCGGCGGAGGCGCCCATCGCCTCGCGCACCGGCCGCAGCACGTAGTAGCCGCTGAGCAGCGAGAAGAAGTACAGGAATGCCCATGCCAGCGGCGGCGAATCGCGCAGGGCACCGCGCAGCCGCGCCAGCGCACCGGGGGCATGCGGGGTGGCGCTCATTGGCGACGGACCCTGGCGCAGGAACGGGACATGGCGATTTTCGGGGGGCGGAAAACGCGCACGGTAGCTGATGCACCGCAACACCGCCAGCGCGTGCGCGATCCACCGCCCGCGCCGTACGCACATCGCGCGCGGCGAACGGCCGCGCCGAGCATATGCTCTATCCTCGGCGACTAGCGTCGGCGCCAGGAACTCAGGGGACACCGCGGGTGTACGACTACATCATCATCGGCGCAGGCTCGGCCGGCTGCGTGCTCGCCAACCGCCTGAGCGAGGACCGCGACTGCAAGGTGCTGCTGATCGAGGCCGGGCCGCGCGACCGCAATCCCTTCATCCACATGCCCGCCGGCCTGGCGCGCCTGGCCAGCAACCGCCGCATCAACTGGAACTACCTGACCGAGGCCGAGCCGGCCTTGAACGACCGCCGGCTGTGGTGGCCGCGCGGCAAGGTGCTGGGCGGCTCCAGCTCGATCAATGCGATGTGCTACGTGCGCGGCGTGCCCGCCGACTACGACGACTGGTCGGCCGATGGCGCCGACGGCTGGGACTGGCGCGGCGTGCTGCCGTACTTCCGCCGCAGCGAATGCAACAGCCGCGGTGGCGATGCGCTGCATGGCGGCGACGGCCCGCTGCACGTCTCCGACCTGCGCTACCACAACCCGCTCTCGGACGTGTTCATCGCGGCCGCGCAGGAAGCGGGCTTCCCACACAATCCCGATTTCAACGGCCCGCAGCAGCAGGGCGTGGGCCTGTACCAGGTCACCCAGAAGGACGGCGCACGCTGCTCGGCCGCAGTCGCCTACCTGGCGCCGGCGCGCGCGCGGGACAACCTGCAGGTGGTCACCGACGCGCTGGTGCTGCGCCTGCTGATCGAAGGTGGACGCGTGGTCGGCGTCGCCTATGCGCAGGACGGCCGCGAGGTGCAGGCGCGCGCCGCGCGCGAAGTGCTGCTCAGCGCCGGCGCGGTGAACTCGCCGCAACTGCTGATGCTCTCGGGCATCGGCCCGGCCGATGCGCTGCGCCGCCATGGCATCGCGGTGCAGCTGGACCAGCCGCAGGTCGGCGCCAACCTGCAGGATCACCTGGACGTGTGCACGCTGTACCGCACCCGCCCGGGCATCAGCTACGACCGCCGCAACCAGGCCAAGATCGCCTTCGACTATTTCCTGCGTGGGCACCGCGGCGCCGGCAGCAGCAACATCGCCGAGGCCGGCGGCTTCATCCGCTCGCCGCTGGCGCCGGACGCGCGCGCCGACATCCAGTTGCACTTCGTGCCGGCCATGCTCGACGACCACGGCCGCAACCGCCTGCCCGGCGACGGCTTCACCCTGCACGCCTGCCACCTGCAGCCACGCAGCCGCGGCCGCATCGCGCTCAACGACGCCGACCCGCGCACGCCGGCGCGGATCCAGGCCAACTATCTGAGCGATCCCGACGGCTTCGACCTGCGCATGCTGGTGGAATGCGCGCGCCTGGCGCGGCACATCCTGCAGCAGCCGGCGTTCGATGCATGGCGCGGCGCGGCGCTGCTGCCGGCGCGCGAGGACCTGGACGAGGCCGGGCTGGTCGCCTTCATCCGCGCCAAGGCCGAAACCATCTATCACCCGATCGGCACCTGCCGGATGGGCAGCGATGCGCAGGCGGTGGTCGACCCGCAGCTGCGCCTGCGCGGTCTCGACGGCCTGCGCGTGGTCGACGCCTCGGTGATGCCGCGCCTGGTCAGCGGCAACACCAACGGGCCGACAATGATGATCGCCGAACGTGCTGCGGATCTGATCCGTGGGCGGGCTGTGCTGCGGGAGGGGTGAGGCGTTGTTGGGGCGCGATGCGGGGGCGCCTCGGGTGGTGGCGATTTGCCGACCGACACCACCGCAGTTTTGATGGTGTTGGGTGACGTACCCTCACCCCAACCCCTCTCCCGGGGGGAGAGGGGCTAGGCACCGGCACGGCGATTGCATGTCCGTGGGCATCCGCCGCAGTCCCCGCCACCGCTCCGCCGGCAGGCCTGCACACCCCCGTCCGAGGCGGGAAATCCCCAGCAGGATCAAGGTGATGCCTATTCATCTTCTCCCAGTTTGTGCATTCGAGAAATCCGGCGCTAGAATCGTGGCCGGCAGCACCTCACAGGCCTCAGGCGCAATGACACAGAACAGCAGGCACCGGCTCCTTCGACCGGTGGCAACCGGGTTGCTCGGGGCATTGCTGCCCTTCGCGATGTCCTCCACCGCACAGACGCCGGCGCCCGCGCAACCGCTGCCGCCGCCGCTGCACACCGAAGCCACGCGCTACACCTCGCCGACCCAGCCGCTGCCCTACCGCGCTTCGCTCACCCAGAGCCAGGTGCTGCCGCTGGCCAAGGACTTCGATGTGGCCGCGCTGGAGTCGGTGGCCGAACAGTTGACCTATGGCGAGCGCGTGCCCGGCCTGGCGATGGCCATCGTGCACAACGGCCAGGTGCTCAGCGCGCGCGGCTACGGCGTCACCGACGTCAATCGCCCCGAGCAGGTCGATGCGCACACCGTGTTCCGCCTGGCCTCGCTGTCCAAGGCGTTCGCCGGCACCATGGCCGGCCTGCTGGTCAACGACGGCACCCTGCGCTGGGACAGCAAGGTCGTCGACTACGTGCCCGGCTTCCAGCTCAGCGACCCGGTCGCCACGCGCCAGTTGAACGTCGCCGACCTGCTCAGCCACCGCGTCGGCCTCACCTACAACGCCTACGACCGCGACGTCGAATCCAACATCGACTACTACACGCTCAGCCACAAGCTGGCCTATGCGCCGCTGAAGTGCGCGCCGGGCGAGTGCTACGCCTACCAGAACGTCGCCTTCAGCCTGATCGGCGACGTGGTGTTCGCCGCGTCCGGCAGCTTCTACGAGCAGTCGGTGGAGCGCCGCATCTTCAAGCCACTGGGCATGAACGACGCCAGCATGGGCCTGGCCGGCATCCAGGCCAGCCCGCGCTGGGCGCGCCCGCACGTGCGCAGCCGCAACGGCTGGGTCTCGCTGACGCCCAAGCCGACCTACTACCGCCTGGCGCCGGCCGCCGGCGTCAACGCCAGCATCAGCGACATGGCGCAGTGGCTGATCGCGCAGACCGGGCATCGTCCCGACGTGCTGCCGGAGCCGCTGCTGGCGACCCTGCACGCGCCGCTGATCCTTACCCCGGGCGAGATGCGCTCGGGCTGGCGCCGCGCCCGCGTCAACTCGGCCAGCTACGCGCTGGGTTGGCGCGTGTTCGACTACTCCGGCCACCAAGTGATCTTCCATGCCGGCGCGGTGCAGGGCTACCGCGGCCTGATCGCGCTGGTGCCGGAACGCGACCTCGGCGTGGCCATCCTGTGGAACGGCGAAAGCGGCCTGCCCTCGGGCCTGCTGCCGACCGTGCTCGACCGCGCCATCGGCCTGCCGGCGCAGCGCTGGCTGGACGTGGACACCGACTTCGGCAGCGACAACCTGATGGCCGAGCGTCCGGACCCGAAGGACAAGAAGGGCGCGTCCTCGTCCAAGTCGGTGGCCTCGCCGCACTGAGCGCGGCCTCCCGCAGCATCCTCGCAGAAGGCGGCGCAAGCCGCCTTTCTGCTGTCTGCAGCGCTGACCTGCGCCGCGTGTGCCCCTTCCCGGCTGGGACGCGGTGCCATTCCCGCAGCAACGACACGGCGCGGTCTCCGCCGCACTGACCGCTTGCTCGCGCAGCATCCTCGCGAACGGGCGCGCGAACCGCCTTTCTGCTGTCTACAGCGCTGACCTGCGCTGCGTGCGCCCTTTTTCCCGACGCGGGGACGCAGCCCTGTCCCGGCTGCGGCGATGCGCTGGCACGAGCGCGTCACAAAAGTGTGGCCGCAACGCCGACGTCGTGCCTGGACGAACGATCGGCGACTGCGCCGCCCCAGCGGCAGCAGGCGCTCGGAGCGCCCGCGTACGGCCGCGGTGAGGGTGGTGGCGCACCGCCGCTTCCAAGATCGCGCACAGGGCATACGCCGCGCCCTCTCGGAATTGTTCGCGATCCGGCATCTGGTGTCGCTGCGCCCCGCATCGCCGCGGGCTGCCGTTGGCGTGCTGGCAACTCAATGCACCATCGCCGACGTGCGCGGGACAGCGCGCGAGGTGCGACTGCAGGACACCTTCGATAACGACCGACGAGAAGCATCCTGCGGGAGTCGACTGTCAAGCAACCGCGACGCGCGAAGTGGTGGGTGCTTTCCGATGGCCCAATGCGTCGGGACTGAAGTGCCTCCCACAGCCACCCGGCGAGCTCGCAAGCCACTGTGGAAGTCGCTTCAGCAGCGACGGGCATTCCAGACAAAGCCCGTCGTGGCTGAATCCGCTCCCACAGGGGCTTGCGACGAACCTACCGGGTGCACTGTGGGAGGGACTTCAGTCCCGACGACGGAGGGTGTCGGCCGGCTTTCGGCTTCGCTTGTCGCGGCTGCACCACAGTCGACTCCCACAGAACACACTGCATCCGGCGTGAGTGTGGCGAAAGCAGGCGGCCGGAGACTCCCCTCAGTCCACGGATACGCCGGAAAAACCCGTGATGCGGAGTGGAGGCGGGCAAGGCGCGCTGACGCGCTGCAAGTGCGCACGCAACGTCTTGGCTGGGTCGGCGAATGCCAGGCGTTCCGGCTGCTGTGGCGGCCCCGATCCCGACGGTCGGTCGATCCACGCCAGGGGCGATCCATTGCGCGCGATATGACGGCCTTTGCTGCCGCCTACCGTCGTGTCGTTGCCGGCGTAGCTGTCGCGTAAGTTCACGCCGACGATAACTGCCCGCGCCCCCGGTGCTCGCGCGGCTGCCCAGGCCGCACGTGCATGCCAGGGAGATCAGCTGGATGCGTGGCCCTGCCCGTAGGCACCGACCGTGGCACGAAGGCGACGCAGCTTGCCGCGTCGGTTGCCGATGCGACAGGCACAGGCGCGGTGTCCACGTCGCAGCCTGGCAAGCAGGGCACAGGGAACGGGCAGCGTGGATCGGGAAGACGGACGCCGCGGGATCGTCGGACGAAGGCACCACGGAGGTACTCTCCGGTCGGGACTGAAGTGCCTCCCACAACCGGGACTGCGAGCGCGCGCGGCAGGATGCCGCACATAAAAAACTCCCTCCCCGCTGGGCACCGGGGAGAGAGTCTAGGAACAGCGATCGGGATGGATCAGATCAGCGGCGCGGGCGTGGCCGGCAGCGCGACCGGAGCGGCCTTCTTCTTGCGAGCGGCCGGCTTCTTCTTCGCCACGGTCTTCTTGGCGGTGGCCTTCTTCGCAGTTGCCTTCTTCGCGGCCGGCTTCTTGGCAGCCGACTTCTTCACCGTCTTCTTGGCAGCGGTCTTCTTGGTCGCAGCCTTCTTCGCGGTCTTCTTCACCGCCTTCTTGGCGACGGCCTTCTTCGCGGTCTTCTTGGTGGCGGCCTTCTTCGCCGTCTTCTTCACTGCCTTCTTGGCAACGGCCTTCTTGACCGCCTTCTTCACCTTGGCGACCTTCTTGGCCACCTTCTTGGCGACCTTCTTGACCGCCTTCTTTACCGAAACCTTCTTCGCTGCCGGCTTCTTGGCGGCAGTCTTCTTGACCGCCTTCTTAGCGGCCGGCTTTTTCGCAGCTTTTTTCGTCGCCATGGGATGGCTCCTCGTCAGTGAACTATGGATTGAAAATGCCCAGTTAAAGCAACCTCGCGGCGATGCTCCGCCTGCGGGAACCGCCGGCGCGCGCTGCGGGCCGGATCGGATACAGAAACACCCGTACCGGATAGCGATACGGGTGCGATGCCAGGGGAGACGTTGCGTTTCTCGGAGGGAAGCGACTCCAACTCCACCATCTTCGGGTTCCTGGCGGATGTCCAAGTTGTGCTTCGCGTTTTGATGTCGATCCGATTCACTCGCTTGCGCAGCAACGTCTGCTGGGCGAAACCTAATCACGGTTTTTTTTACTGTCAACACTTCTACGCAATTTTTTTTTCGATGGCGCGCGCGCCACCGACGCCGCATGCCGCACTGGCCGCCTTGCCGACGCCGCCGATCGCCGACGCCGACACCGCGAGGAAAACGGCGCCTGCAAAAAAAGCAGGGAAATTTCCGTGTTTTCTGCAACGACACACTGCCGCGATCGCGTTGCGGGCAGGCAGCGGCGAAGCGTCGGCGGGAACCGCGGCGATGCACGCCAGCCTGTCCGCTAGCTGAAAAAAAATTTCGCGACCGCACGCGGTTCCGGCATCGCACAAGTGCAAATGCGCAAAAGTGCGCAAACTTTTTTGCGTCGTGCGGCGCTCACGACGCGCGCGATGCGTGCGTGCCGCGTCGCCGGGTGGTGCCACATCGCGCCACCGCGACACGACCTGCACGCACGTCGCCGACACACCGCGACGCGCACGACTGCCCTCGCCCACCTCCATGCCAAGTCGCCAACGCGTCCTCCGGCGATGCCGTTGCACGGTCGTGTCGACCGACGCAGCTCGCAGAGGTGATCGACTGGCGCTGGCACGCACCGCGCCGCCATGCATCGGCGAAGCGAGCAGCGCGCACCGCATCGCCGATGCCCCCGCGTCGCCGACCCACGTTGCGTCTCCATGCCACGCTGCCCTGCGCCGCGTCGGAAAACCGGCGCCGGCCGACGCGCCGATCGTCGGCATCGGTCACCGCCAGACGCGACGGACACGCTGCGCTCGCGGTGCACCCGGCAGCGACCTCACATGGTCTTCGCAGCGACGCACGCAGCGCCGCCGGCGACGCGCGTTCCGGGATCGCCATGCAGAAAGGGCGCTGCCGACACGCGAACACTGGCGACTGCGCCGAGCGCGCCCCCAAAAAAACCGGCCGCACTGGGCGGCCGGTTCGGGTATCACGATGGGCGGTCGGCTCAGTGGCCGTCGTCCTCGAGCAGTTCGGCGTACTCGTCCGGCGACAGCAGTTCGTTCAACTGCTCGGCATCGTCCGCTTCCAGCACCAGGATCCAGCCTTCGCCGTAGGCGTCCTCGTTGATCGTTTCCGGCTTGTCGCTCAGCGCGGTATTGACCTCGACGACCTTGCCGCTCAGCGGGCTGTACACGTCCGAGGCGGCCTTGACCGACTCGACCACGGCCACACCGTTGCCGGCTTCGACGTGATCGCCGACGTTCGGCAGCTCGACGTAGACCAGGTCGCCGAGCAGGCCCTGGGCGTGGTCGGAGATGCCGATGGTCACGCGACCGTTACCTTCGACGCGGGCCCACTCGTGGGACTTGAGGAATTTGAGGTCGCCAGGGATCTCGCTCATGGGGCTGCTCCGGAAGAAGACGGTATCGAGGATGGGAGTCTAGTGTAGCGAACCGCGCGCGTGGGGACGAAGTCGCGCGCGGCGGACAGGACTCAGCCGAGCACGCCGGGCTGGACCTGGCCTTCGCGCACGAACGGGAACTTGACCACGCGCACCGGCACTTCCTTGCCACGGATGTCCACGCGCACCGAACCCGGCTCACCGGCCGGTACCCGCGCGAAGGCGATGGCCTTGCCCAGCGTCGGCGAGAAGGTGCCGGACAGGATCTCGCCGTCGCCGTTGGCGGTCAGCACCTTCTGCCCGTGGCGCAGCACGCCCTTCTCGTCCATCACCAGGCCGATCATCTGCCGCGGCGCGCCGCCGGCCTTCTGCGCTTCCAGCACAGCGCGGCCGATGAAGTCGCGGCCCTCGTCGAGGGTCACCGTCCAGGCCAGCGCGGCCTCGTAAGGCGAGACGCTGTCGTCCATGTCCTGACCGTAGAGGTTCATGCCCGCCTCCAGGCGCAGCGTATCGCGCGCGCCCAGGCCGGCCGGCTTCACCCCCGCACCGATCAGCGCCTCCCAGAACGCCGGCGCCTGCGCTTGCGGCAGCACGATCTCGAATCCGTCTTCGCCGGTGTAGCCGGTGCGCGCGACGAACAGCGGCACGCCCGCGTCCGAGGTCGCCTCGATCGCGGCGAAGCGGCCGAGCTTCTGCGCCGCGGCACGATCCTGCTCGCGCAGCAGGCCGATCGCCTTGGCGCGCGCGTTCGGCCCCTGCACCGCGATCATCGCGAAGTCGTCGCGCTCGCGCACCTGCACGCCGAACGCCTGCGCCTGCTCGCCGATCCAGGCCAGATCCTTGGCGCGGGTGGCGGCGTTGACCACCAGGCGGAAGAACGCATCGGACATGTAATAGACGATCAGATCGTCGATCACCCCGCCCTGCGGGTTGAGCATGCAGGTGTACAGCGCCTTGCCCGGCACCTTCAGCTTGTCCACCGAATTGGCCAGCAGATGGCGCAGGAACGCGCGGACCTGCTCGCCGTGCAGATCGACCACGGTCATGTGGCTGACGTCGAACATGCCGGCGTCGCGGCGCACCTGGTGGTGCTCGTCGATCTGCGAGCCGTAGTGGATCGGCATGTCCCAGCCGCCGAAGTCGACCATCTTGGCGCCGAGGGCGCGGTGGCTGTCGTTGAGGATGGTCTTCTGGGTCATGGCGCGGGTCCGTGAGAAAAGTCCCCCATTATCGCTGGGGCGGAGCCGGGATTGGGGAATAGGGAATGGGGATTCGTAAGAGCGGCTTTCCGGGATCCGAAGGACTGGCGCTCGATCGCGCAGTGCCGTGGGAGCGGCTTCAGCGAAGGCCGGGATCGGGGAGTTGGGATTCGGGATTAGCAAGAGCGTGCGTCCTGAGCCGAAGGACGCGCGCTTGATCGCCGCTCCTACGCGCAGGAAGATTGGGAAGGCGGAGGTACCGCACACTCGCGGCACCAATCCCCAATCCCGAATCCCCGATCCCCGATCCCGGCTTTCAAGCCGCCTGGACCAGCAGCGTCATCCCGTCCACGCCGACGATGCGCACCGTGCTGCCGGCCGGCAGGTCGGGGCCGCCGACGACCCAGAAGGCGTCGTCGACCTTGGCGCGGCCGCGGCCGCCGTGGATCGGCTGGTCCAGGGTCACCATGCGGCCGATCAGTTGCTCGGCGCGGCGGTTGAGCAGCGGCTGGTCGCTGGTCCGGCCGCGGTTGCGGAACCAGGTGCGGTACACCTGGATCGAGACGAAGCTCAGCACCACGAACGCGCCGACCTGCAGCAGCAGGGGGATGTCCGGGAACACCAGCACGGCGAGGAACACCGCTGCGGCGGCGAAGCCCATCCACAGCATGAAGGCGCCCGGCGCCAGCGATTCGGCCGCGAACAGCAACAAGGTCAGGGCACCCCAGGCCACTACCTCAATGCGCATGGCTCAGACTCCGTTGCGCGGCGGCACGCGCGGCATTGCCGGCGGGGTGGCCTGCTTGTTCAGCGCCTCGCGCGCCAGTTCGGCGATGCCGGCGATCGAGCCGATGATGCCGCTGGACTCCATCGGCATCAGCACGAACTTCTGGTTCGGCGCGGTGGCCAGTTCCTTGAACGCCTCCACGTACTTCTGCGCGACGAAGTAGTTGATCGCCTGCACGTCGCCCTCGGCGATCGCCTTGGACACCATCGCCGTCGCCCGCGCTTCGGCCTCGGCCAGGCGCTCGCGCGCCTCGGCGTCGCGGAACGCGGCCTCCTTGCGGCCTTCGGCCTCCAGCACAGCCGCCTGCTTCTCGCCGTCGGCACGCAGGATCTCCGACTGCCGCGAGCCCTCCGCCTCGAGGATCTGCGCGCGCTTCTCGCGCTCGGCCTTCATCTGCCGGGCCATCGCATCGACCAGGTCGCGCGGCGGCTGGATGTCGCGGATCTCGATGCGGGTGACCTTGATGCCCCACGGATTGGTGGCATGGTCGACCACGTTCAGCAGCTGCGCATTGATGGTTTCGCGCTGGCTCAGCGATTCGTCCAGGTCCATCGAGCCGATCACGGTGCGGATGTTGGTCTGCACCAGCGCGATGGTGGCAATCTCCAGGTTGGAGACTTCATACGCGGCCTTGGCGGCGTCCAGCACCTGGAAGAACACCACGCCGTCCACGCGCACGACCGCGTTGTCCTTGGTGATGACGTCCTGGCTGGGCACGTCCAGCACCTGTTCCATCATGTTGACCTTGCGGCCGACGCCATACATCCACGGAATCAGGAAGTGCAGGCCGGGCGACAGCGTGTGGGTGTAGCGGCCAAAGCGCTCCACCGTCCACTGGAATCCCTGCGGCACCATGCGCACGGTCTTGAACAGCACCACCACGCCGAAGAACAGGATCACCAGCGCAAGGAAGAAGGAAGACGGCATCAGGTCGCTCCATTAACCAGAAAGAAATCGAGTCCGCAGTATAGCCAGCGCACGCGCACGTGCCGGTCACCAGCGGATGCGGCCCAGCAGCATGTCCTTGAACATCACCCAGTCGCCGGCAAGCGAGTACAGCGGGTGCTTGAAGGTGGCAGGACGGTTCTTCTCGAACACGAAATGGCCGATCCAGGCGCAGCCGTAGCCGCAGACCGGTGCGGCCCATAACCAACGTGGCTGACCGGTGCACAGCGCCAGCAGCAGGCTCGCCAGCACGCCGAGGCTGCCGACGAAATGCAGCCGTCGCGACACCCGATGCCGGTGCTCGCTCAGATAGAACGGATAGAACTCGCGAAAACTGGAGAAGCGACGCATGCGATGGCCCTCCCGAGGCGACGCAGGCGTCCAGCATACGCCGGGAGCGCGGGCGTCGCGCGCTGCGCAAGGACGCGACGTGCAGGTGTCATGCGGCTACAACCACGTACGTTGCGTGCTTTCCGATGACGCAATGGGTCGGGACTGAAGTCCCTCCCACCGTGCACCC
>NZ_AQOK01000497.1:0-6322 GCF_000364645.1 Xanthomonas sp. SHU 308
TGCCTGTGGGAGCGGCCTCCGTCGTGCCGCGGTGCGATAATGACGTGTATCGCGACCACAAGGCACCGCCCATCGCGCCGTGACGTGTCCTGCGGAGGTCAACTGTCATGCGGCCACGACGCGCAACCTGGCGTGCTTTCCGATGATCCAATGGGTCGGGACTGAAGTCCCTCCCACCGTGCACCCACCGCATTCGCCGCAAGCGCCTGTGGGAGCGGCCTCAGCCCTGCCGCGATGCGACGATGACGTGTATCGCGACCACAGGGCACCGCCCATCGCGCCGTGACGTGTCCTGCGGAGGTCAACTGTCATGCGGCCACAACGCGCAACGTGGCGTGCTTTCCGATGAGCCAATGCGTCGGGACTGAAGTCCCTCCCACCGTGCACCCACCGCATTCGCCGCAAGCGCCTGTGGGAGCGGCCTCAGCCCTGCCGCGGCGCGAACATGATCACCGCCATGCCGGCCAGGCACAGGCCGGCGCCGAGCAGGTCCCAGCGCGTGGGGCGCATGCCCTGCACCGTCCACAGCCACAGCAAGGCGACCGCGACATAGACGCCGCCGTAGGCGGCATAGACGCGGCCGCTGGCGGCAGGATGCAGGGTCAGCAGCCAGACGAAGGCCGCCAGGCTGCCCGCGGCCGGCAACAGCAGCCAGGCGCTGCGCTGTTCGCGCAGCCACAGATAAGGCAGGTAGCAGCCGACGATTTCCGCGACGGCGGTCAGCACGAACAGCAGCAGGGTCTTCATCCGGCCGCGGCGCGTTCTTCGTCCTTGGCGCGCTGCCAGTACGCCTCCTGCTGCGCCAGCGACAGACCGTCGAGCGCGCCGCCGTCCTGCTGCGCCAGCCGTTCCATCGTGCGGAAGCGACGCTCGAACTTGAGGTTGGCGTGGCGCAGCGCCGCACCGACGTCGACCTTGGCATGCCGCGCCAGGTTGGCGCAGACGAACAGCAGGTCGCCGATCTCGTCCTGCAGGCGTGCCGGATCGACTGCGGCGCCATGCGCCAGTTCCGCGCGCACTTCCTCCAGTTCTTCCTGCACCTTGTCCAGCACCGGCGCGGGGCCGGGCCAGTCGAAGCCGACCCGCGCCGCACGCGACTGCAGCTTCAGCGCGCGCTGCCATTCCGGCAGGCCGCGGGCGATGCCGGCCAGTGCCGAGCCGTCGCGCTCGCCGGCGGCGGCGCGCTCGGCGCGTTTGATCTCTTCCCACTTCAGCGTCTGCTGTTCGGCATCGGCCACCTGACTGTCGCCGAACACGTGCGGGTGGCGGCGCACCATCTTGTCGCAGATCGCCGCGACCACGTCGTCGAAGCCGAACGCGCCCTGCTCGCGCGCCATCTGCGCATGGAACACCACCTGCAGCAGCAGATCGCCGAGTTCGTCCTTCAGCCCGGCCAGGTCCTGGCGGTCGATCGCGTCGGCCACTTCGTAGGCCTCTTCGATCGTGTACGCGGCGATGCTGGCGAAGTCCTGCTCCAGGTCCCAGGGGCAGCCCTGCGCGGGATCGCGCAGGCGCGCCATGATGTCGAGCAGGGCAGGAAGGTCGTAGCGGGCTGAAGTCACGGGCGGGTTCCGGTGCGACGGCACCGCTGCCGCCTGCCGCCTAGTGTGGCAGAGCGCGCGCCGCGCGGCGCGTGCTCGCTGCGCGGCTCAGCCCAGCCAGTCGCGCCAGGGCAGCGCCGCATCGCCCAGCGCCACGAAGTCGCCGTTGAGCAGCGATTCGCGGCGGTTGTAGCGGAACGGCTTGCCGGTCGCGGCGGCCAGCAGCGCGCCGCCAGCGGCCTGCAGCACGCACTGCCCGGCGGCGGTGTCCCATTCGGAGGTCGGGCCGAAGCGCGGATACACGTCCAGGTCGCCATCGGCGATGCGGCAGAACTTCAGCGACGAACCCTGCGCGACCAGTTCGATCTCGCCCATGCGCTGCAACAGCGCGTCGGTACGCGCGTCGCGGTGCGAGCGGCTCGCCGCCACCCGCAGCGGCGCCGTGGCCGGCCGCCGGGTGTTCAACGCGGTGTCGCGGAAGCCCTCGCGGCGGTATGCCTGCTCGCCACGCACCGCATGCCAGACGCGGCCATCGACCGGCGCCTGGACCACGCCGAACACCGGCGCGCCCTGGTGGATCAGCGCGATGTTGACGCTGAATTCGCCGTTGCGCTTGACGAACTCGCGGGTGCCGTCGAGCGGGTCGACCAGCCAATAGGTGGTCCAGTGCTCGCGCACCTCCCACGGAATCTGCGCCGATTCCTCGGACAGCACCGGCAGGTCCGGGGTCAGCCGCTCCAGGCCTTCGACGATGATCTGGTGCGCGGCCAGGTCGGCCTGGGTCAACGGACTGGTATCGGCCTTGTGCTCCACCTCGAAGCCGGTGGCATAGACGGACATGATGGCCGCGGCGGCATCGATGGCGATGGCGATCACGGTTTCGCGCAAATCACTGGTGAGACGGATCATTCGGCGCGACCCAGCCACTCGCGGGCGATGAACAGCGCCGCCAGCGAACGCCCCTCGGAAAAATCTTCACGCAACATCAGTTGATCCAGTTCAGCCAGTTTCCAGGGCACCACTTCCAATTCCTCCGGCTCGTCGCCGGTCAGTCGTTCGGGATAGAGATCTTGTGCAAGCACCAGCCACGACTGGTGGCTCATGTAGGTCGGCGCCAGGGTCATCGCGCGCAGCACGCGCAACTGCCGCGCGCCGTAGCCGGCCTCTTCCTTGAGTTCGCGGTCGGCTGCCTGCAGCGGGGTCTCGCCGGCGTCGATGCGGCCCTTGACCAGCCCCAGTTCGTAGCGATGCACGCCGGCGGCGTATTCGCGCACCAGCAGCACGGTCTGCGCATCCAGCATCGGCACCACCACCACCGCGCCATGACCCGGCGCCTTCAGCCGGTGGAACACGCGGCGCTCGCCGTTGCTGAACTCCAGGTCCAGCTCCTCGACCCGGCGCTCGGCGGCCGATTCGCTGCGCTCGCGCACGGCATGGATGACCGGCAATCGACGGGTCACGCCGGCACCCTGCGGCGCCGGACGGCGTCGATCGATAGAATGCGCGGAGCGAAGAACCTGTTCATGAGCGCGAAATGCTATCAGACCTGACCGCAGCACAGATGGCCGAGGCGTGGCGCACGCGTGATCTGGCCGTGCTCTGGCATCCGTGCACGCAGATGCGCGAGCACCCCGACACCCTGCCCCTGGTCCCGATCGCCCGTGGCGAAGGCGCCTGGCTGATCGACCACAGCGGCCGCCGCTACCTGGATGCGGTGAGCAGTTGGTGGACCAACCTGTTCGGCCACGGCGAGCCGCGCATCGCCGCGGCCATCGCCGGCCAGGCCTCCCAGCTGGAGCAGGTGATGCTGGCCGGCTTCAGCCACGAACCGGCGGTGCTGCTGGCCGAGCAGTTGCTGGCGCTGGCGCCGCGCCAGGAAGGGCGCGCGCCGCTGGCCAAGGTGTTCTATGCCGACAACGGCTCGGCCGGCGTGGAAGTGGCGCTGAAGATGGCTTTTCATTATTTCCAGAACCGCGGCGAGCCGGGGCGCACCCGCTTCGTCGCGCTGGAGAACGGCTATCACGGCGAGACCATCGGCGCACTGGCGGTCGGCGACATCCCGCTGTACCGGCGGGTGTACGCGCCCCTGCTGGCCGAGGCGCTGTTCGCGCCCTCGCCCGACGCGTACCAGGCAGAACCGGGGCAGAGCGCGCGCGAACGCGCCGATGCCGCCGCCGATGCGTTGGCCGACCTGTTCGACCGCCATCCCGGCGAGATCTGCGCGGTGATCCTGGAACCGCGCCTGCAGTGCGCCGGCGGCATGCGCATGCACGATCCGGCCTATCTGCGGCGGGCGCGCGAACTGTGCGACGCCAACGGCGCCTTCCTGATCGCCGACGAGATCGCCACCGGCTTCGGCCGCACCGGCACCCTGTTCGCCTGCGAGCAGGCCGGGGTGATGCCGGACCTGCTGTGCCTGTCCAAAGGCCTGACCGGCGGCTTCCTGCCGCTGTCGGCGGTGCTGGCCACCCAGCATCTGTACGACGCTTTCCTCGACGACAGCCGCGAACGCGCCTTCCTGCATTCGCACAGCTACACCGGCAACCCGCTGGCCTGCGCCGCGGCGCTGGCGTCGCTGCGGATCCTGCAGGAGGACGACGTGATCGCGCGTAACCGCAGCACCGCCGAGACCATGCGCGCGCTGTCGGCGCCGTTCGCCGAGCATCCGCACGTGGCCGACGTGCGCCAGGCCGGCATGGTGGTGGCGTTCGAACTCACCCGCAACGGCGACAAGCGCACGCCCTTCCCTGCGTCCGCACGCGTCGGCCTGCACGCCTACCGTGCCGCGCTGCAACGCGGGGTGGTGCTGCGCCCGCTGGGCGACGTGCTGTACTGGATGCCGCCGTACTGCGTGGACGCCGAGCAGTTGACGCTGCTGGCCGAGACCACGCTGGCGGCGATCGACGAGGCGGTGGCATGCGCCTGACCCGCTGCCATGTGGAGCTGCCGCTGCACGCCGGCGCAGAGTTGAGCCTGCCGGAAGACGTCGCCAACCACCTGCTGCGCGTGCTGCGGCTGCGCGAGGGCGATCCTTGCGTGCTGTTCAACGGCGACGGCCGCGATTACCCCGCCGAACTGCTGCAGGCCGGCAAGCGCAACGCCAGCGTGCGCATCGGCGCGGCGCAGCCGGTCGACAACGAGTCGCCGCTGGCGATCACCCTGCTGCAGGGCGTGGCGCGCGGCGAGAAGATGGACCTGATCCTGCAGAAGGCCACCGAACTCGGCGTCGCCGCGATCGTGCCGGTGTGGGCCGAGCGCACCGAAGTGAAGCTGGATGCGGCGCGGGTGGACAAGCGCGTGGCGCACTGGCGCAGCGTGGTGATCGCGGCCTGCGAACAGTCCGGCCGCGCGCGCGTGCCGCAGTTGAGCGTGCCGCTGGCGCTGGCCGATGCGGCGCGCGCCGCGGCGGACAGCCCCTGCCGGTTGATCCTGGATCCGCAGGGCGAACAGCGCCTGCGGTCGCTGGCCATCGGCGGCGCTGCGGTGACGATCGCGATCGGCCCGGAAGGCGGCTGGTCGCCGCGCGACCGCGCCACGCTGGAGGCGGCCGGCTTCGTCGGCCTGCGCCTGGGGCCGCGCATCCTGCGCACCGAAACCGCCGGCCTGGCCGCGATCGCGGCGCTGCAGGCGCACTACGGCGACGTGTGAGTTCAGCGCGGTGCGCGGGGCATGCCGAAGGCGATGCGACACCGGCGTGCGCGTTCAGAGTTCGGCGTATCCAGGCAGCGCGGTGGCGATCGCATCGATGGCCAGACGCAGACGCAGCGGCAGATGCGGTGTGGCCAGCCACAGTACGTGGGTACCGAACGCCAGGCGTGGCATGTCCGCCAGTAGCGGCACCAACCGCCCATCGCGGACCCGCTCGCGGATCAGCCAGCACGGCAACCAGGCCAGGCCGTGCCCGGCCTCGGCGGCATCGCTGATCGCCTCCAGGTCGTCCAGGCGCACGCGGCTGGGCGGCGTGAGCTCGCGCAGCGTGCCGTCGCCGAGCGGGAACTGCCATGCTCGGATGCGTCCGCCGCGACCGTAGGTGATGGCGCGATGCCGCAGCAGCGCATCCAGCGTCTGCGGCCGACCATGCTCGGCGAGATAGCTGGGCGCGGCGCACACGATCATGCGCTGCAAACCGATCGCGCGCGCCGTCAACCCGGCGCTGTTGCCGATCTCGCCGTTGCGGATGGCCAGATCGAAGCCATCCTCGATCAGATCCACCCGCTGGTCGGAGAAGGAAAGGTCGAGTTCGAGCAGGGGGTGCTGCGCCGCCAGCCGGATCAGGATCGGCGCCACGCAATGGCGCCCGAACAGCACCGGCGCCGACACCCGCAGGCGCCCGGCCGCCTCACGACGGCCGGACTCCAGCACCGCTTCGGCAGCACGCAATTCCTCAAGCGCGCGCACGCAGCGCTCATAGTAGATCTGCCCGTCCTCGGTGAGCGCCTGGCTGCGCGTGGTGCGCTGGAACAGCCGTACATTCAGGCGCGCCTCGATCCGCGCGATGGTCTTGGCGACCGCCGAGCGAGTCAGATGCAGCCGCCCGGCGGCGGCGGCGAAGCTGCCGGTCTCCGCCGCGGCCACGAAGACCTCCACGCCATTCAAGTTGGCACCACGCATTGTCGCGACCAGAGAACCAATTTCTGGATCTTACCGCGCCGCCCCGCCTTAGAAATCGACAATCGCCCGTCGCTGCGAAGCCTCTGCCGCGATTCGCGATGCACAGGCGGTGCTGTAGCTGGCTGATCTAGTTGTGTAAACCCACCACGTTGTTCAGTGGAATTCGGGAG
>NZ_AQOK01000498.1:0-1852 GCF_000364645.1 Xanthomonas sp. SHU 308
CAGCGCCAGCGGCGGCAGTGCCAGCAAGGTGCCGGCGACGGCGAGCGCCGCGGCGAAGGTCGCCGGCCGCGGAACGGGCCGACGTCTGCGGACGGACATGGCTAGAGCACCGCGTTCTGGAAGTCGAAGTTCAGCTGGTCGCCGACCGACTGCACCAGGTTGCCCTGGATGAAGTCGACCCCGCCCATCCACATTGCGGCCGCGGCCTGCGCCTGTTCGATCTGCTGGCCGATGATCAGCAGGCCGGCGCGGTGCGCCAGGTCGATGGTGGCGCGCAGCTGGTCGCGCAGTTCGGGATCGGCATGCGCGCCGGCGAAGCGTGCCGACAGGCGCAGATAGCCCAGCGGCAGATGCGCCAGTAGCGCTTCGGCCTCGGCGCCCGGTTCGAATTGGCTGATGCAGAACTGCACGCCCAGCGGCATCAGCCGTGCGCAGAACTGCTGCAGCGTGGCGGTGTGGACCAGGGCATCGTCCAGGCGCAGGTCGATCACCAGCGAGGTGCCGGTGACGCCGCGCCGGCCGATGGTGTCGATCAGCCATTCGGCGAAGGCGGTGCGCGCCAGCGTGCGCGTGGACTGCGAGACGAACAGGCGCAGCGGCGGAGTGGCGTGCTGGTACAGATGCAGCAGGCCCAGCGCGTGGTCCAGCACCTGCTGGTCGAGGTCGGCGAGGCGTCCGCCGGCCTCGGCGGCCGGCAGCACCTGGCCGGCCGAGAGCAGGCTGCCGTCGCGCTGGCGCAGGCGCAGCAGCACCTGGTACTGGGCGATGTCGCCGCCGGCGACGGCGACGATCGGCTGGTAGGCCGGTTCCAGTTGTCCCTCCAGCATCGCGATGCGCTGCAGGTCCTCGTCGGTGCGCGGCGGCACGTAGGCGGCGATGCTCTGCGGATGCAGCCGCGCCTGCAGCGCGGTGCGTTCGATCGCTTCGAGCGCGCTGCCGGCGTCCTCGAAGCCATGACCGAAGTCGGCGTAGCCGATCGCGCAGCGCAGGTGCAGCGCCTCGTCCTCGCGCAACGGGAAGGCGTGGCTGGACAGGGTGTCGCGCAGGCTCTGCGCGCGTTGCCGCTGCGCGTCGGCATCGGCGTCGTCGGCCAGCAGCAGGAAGCTGTTGTCGTTGAGCCGCGCCAGCGGCTGCGGCGCGGTGATGCCGGCCAGGCGGCGCCCGGCCTGCACCATCAGCCGCTCGAACGCGGCGTAGCCATAGCGTTCGCGCAGGCCGAGCGCGCTGGCGATCTCGATGAAGTACAGGCTGCCGGGGCGGCGCGCGCGCAGCGTCGTGTCCAGCAACTGCAGCACGTGGGCGCGGGTCGGCAGGCCGGTCTCGGGATTGTTCAGCGGCACCGCCTCGGCGTGGCCTTGCTGGGCCTGCTGGCGGGCGCGGCGGATGCGGTTGGAGACCGCGGCGATCAGGTGCCGCGGCCGGATCGGCTTGGTCAGGAAATCGTCGGCGCCGCTGTCGAGCACTTCGTATTCCAGCTCCGGATCGGCGTCGCCGGACAGGAACACGATCGGCAGCAACTGGTGCTGCGGCTGCTGGCGGATCAGCGCGGTCAGGCGCATGCCGTCCAGTCCCGGCATGTGCAGGTCCATCAGGATCAGGTCCGGCCGGTAGTCGGCGATGGCCTGCTGCACGCCTTCGGCCTGCATCTGCACCTGCGCATGCATGCCGGCGCCATGCAGCACGCTCTGCGCGAACAGCGCCTGCGCGCGGTCGTCCTCGACGATCAGCACGCGGTACGGCGCGGCCGCGGCCGGTGCGGCGGGATCGGAGGCGGCGTCGGCGACGACGAAGGCGGCCGCGTTGGCGTCCGCGGTGCCGTCGTCGTGCTCGCTGCCGGCCAGCGGCGTGGGGG